>JANOLY010000276.1:0-15929 GCA_031420055.1 Burkholderiales bacterium
CCCTGCTGGAAATGCTGGTGGTGCTGGTCATCATTGGCCTGCTGGCGGGTCTGGTGGGCCCCCGGCTGTTTTCCAAGGTTGACCAGTCCAAGGTCACCACAGCGCAGACCCAGGTCAAGCTGTTGCGCGGCGCGGTGGAAAGCCTGCGCCTGGATGTTGGCCGCTACCCGGCCAACGAAGAAGGCCTGTCCTTGCTGACGCGGCGCCCGGGCGACGCCGCCCTGGCCGCGCGCTGGCGCGGCCCGTATCTCGACGACAGCTTGCCGCTCGACCCCTGGAACCAGCCCTACCAGTACGCCGTGCCGGGTGCCGACGGCCAGCCCTTTGCCCTGTATTCGTATGGCGCCGACGGCAAAGCCGGTGGTGAAGGCGACGCGCGTGACCTTGGCATCCTGCCGGCCCGCCAGCCCTGACTGGCGTTGCAGGGTGACGCCGGCGCGGGGTTTCACCCTGCTCGAACTGCTGGTGGTGCTGGTCCTGGTGGGCGTGGTTACCGGCCTGGTGGCGCCGCTGGCGGCCAACAGCTTGGCCGCTGCTCGTGAACGAGCTGCAGCGGCCGAGTTGCGGGCTCTGATTGATGGGCTCCCGGTGCGTGCCTTTGCCGCCGGCACGCCACAGACCTACGACGCAGCAGCGCTGGGCCGCTTGTTGGGTGATCTGCCCGCGGGCTGGTCGGTACAGCTCGATGCGCCGTTGAAGTACAGCCTGTCGGGTGTGGCCTCGGGCGGCGAGGTCAGCCTGCTGGCGCCAGGCCGCGCACCTTTGCGCTGGCGCGTGCTGCCCGTATCTGGCGAGGTCAACGACGTGAGCGCTCGTCCCTGATGCGGCAAGCTGCAGTGCATCAGACGCGCCGTGGTCACGGGCGGCGGCTGCACCTGGGCTTCGCCTTGCTGGAAGCCATCGTTGCCTTGACCTTGCTGGCGGGCAGCGGACTGGCCTTGTTCGCTTGGATACAGCAGAACCTGCAGGCCGCTACGCGACTGCGCGTGCATGAACAGGAGGCCCGGCTGCTGAACTCGGCGCAGTCGCTGGTGCAACTCGTCAACCCGATGGCCCTAACAGAAGGCGCACTCGACGCCGGCGACCTGCGCATACAGTGGCGTGCCGAATTGCAGGAGCCCGAGCGGCGCAACCAGGTCTTTGGTGGCCTGGTCGAAGGGCCGTTTCGCATCGGCCTGTACCGCCTGGACGTGCAGGCGCGTGACGTGCGACAGGAAGTCGAAGTGCGTTTCTCGCAGTGGCAGGTGGGCACCAAGCGCGACACGGTGCAGGACACTCCGCCGTGACACGACATCTATCACAAGCAGCGCACCAAGGCTTGAGGCGCGGCCTGACGCTGCTGGAGATGCTGGTCACCTTGGTGATCGTGTCGCTGGTGGTGACGATACTTTCGCAGGCCATGAGCCAGTTGGCCCGCATCGAGCGCCTGCTGGAAGGCGGGCAGTTGCGCAGCACCGTGGTCGCGCTGCGGGCCGAGTGGGTACGTGCGGCCCTGGCCGGGCTGATGCCCAGCCCCACCGACGCCGAGCGCCTGCGCGGCAGCGAACGCGAACTGCGCGGCCTGTCCTCCGAGGTGCCGCAGTGGCCTTTGTCGGGGCCGGCCCGGCTGCACCTGAGACTGCGCACTGAGGAACGGGGGGTGTCCACCACGCTGGAACTGCTGCCCGAAGGCGATGCAGGCAAGGCGCCAGTGCAACTGATGCAATGGTCCGGGCGCGAGGGCCGATTCCGCTACCTCGACGCCCAAGGGCAGTGGGGTGATCAATGGCCGCCACTGTCGAGCACCACGCCCGGCACCGTCCCCGCTGCGGCGCTCGCTCTGCCGCGTGCCGTGGCGCTGGAGACCGGCGCCGACGGGCCGGGCTACTTGTTGGCGGTGCCACTGGCCAGGCCCAACGCCATGCCCACCCGGGCCATGCTGGAGTCCATGTGAGCCGCTGCCTTGGCCAGCGCCCGCGCGGCATGGCGCTCATCATGGTGCTGGCGGCGCTGGCGTTGATTGCCTTGGTCGGGGCGCGCTTTTCGCAGCGCATCGACGAGTTGCGGCGCCAGACCCTGTCGCTGCGCGAGTCTGCAGAGCAGTCCTTGCAGGCGCGCAATGCGCTGGCCGCGACGCTTTACTTCATCGCCACGCGCCCCACCGGCCCGGCCGGGTTCGGGCCGCCGCTGGCGCCCACGCTGCGCGCCGATGGCCGCGTCTACGCGTTGGCCGAGGGCGGGCAGGTGTGTGTTCAGGATGAACGCGGTCTGTTGTCGTTGAACGCGGTGGATCGCGTGGGACTGGTCGCGGTACTGCAGACACTGGGCGTGGCACAGCGCGAAACCGATGCCTTCGCCGACGTGTTGGAGGACTACCTCGACACCGACAGCCTGAAGCGGCTCAACGGCGCCGAAGCATCGGAGTACACAGCAGCCGGGCTGCCGCCGCCGCGCAATGACTTCATGCTCACCGTGCGCGAACTCGAGCGCATGCCGCGTTGGCGCGACGCGCCGCAGGTGGTGTCGGCGCTGGAGCTTTGGGCGGCACCCACGCGGCAGGCGGCTGTCAACCCGAACACCGCGCCCGTGGCCTTGCTGGGCGCGCGCTGGCCCTGGGCCGCGCCGGCACAACTCCAGTTGCTACACAGCCTGCGCGACGGGACGCCATTCCAGAATGGCGCGCAAGCCAGCCGGGCCACGGGGTTGGCCTTGGACCGCGATGACTTCGTTTTCCACATCAGCGCCCAAATGCGTGTCACCGTGTCAGCGGTCGGTTCGCCCAGAGCCCTTCAGTACAATGTGACGCTCACTCCCGGCGGGCGCGACGCCCCGTGGCTGATCTCTCACATGCAGGCCGTGCCCCGAGTTGAACCCCGCACCCCCCCTGACCGTGCAGAACCCTTTCCGCTGGCCTTTGTTGCGCCGCGCTAGCCCCGGCACCTGGCCAAGGCTGACCAGCAGCGGCGCGGTCGTGCCGCCAGGGGGGGGGTCGACGGCGGCGCAGGCGCGATGGATCATCGCCAGATCACTGTGCCGCTTTCGCCACTTCGCATTGCCGCCCACTTTGGGCAGCCAGCGCCGTGCGGTGTTGCAAAACCTGCTGCGGGCCTGGGCGCCGTTTGACGACGCCCAGCATTGCGTGGTGGTTCGCGGCGATGGCGCGTTTGCCTGGGCTTGGGACCGCGTGCTGGTGTCCCAGCTGCTGGCCGAAGCGTCGGCGCCGGCCAACGCCAAGCTGCACCCCGAAGCCCTGCTGGTGGAGCCGCCCGCCGGCGAGTGTGCGCGCCTGGTGGGCGCACTGCAAGGCGTGGACGCACAGATCTGGCGACGCGGCGAGTTGCTGGCCTCACGCTGGTGGCCTGAAGTCCCCACGCAGGACGAGTGGGCGGGCTGGCTGCGGGGCGCGGGCGCCGAGCAGCCCGTGGCCGAGTCGCTGCCCAGCGTTGAGACCTTGGCCTGGCAAGCGCCCTGGGCCGAGGGGCTGGACCAAGCTGCGCTGCTGTCCAGCACCTCGCGTCTGGAGCGCGTGGCGCTGGGGGCGGCTTTGGCAGGCTTGGTGGGGCTGAGTTCCGCGCAGCTGCATCAAGCCTGGTTGGCCTACAGCGAACGTGGTGAGCTCCAGCTCGAGCGCGACAGGCTGGTGGCCCAGGCGGCACCAGTGATCACCGCGCGTGCGCGCGCCCTGGCCATGGCAAGCCAGGCCGAGTTACTGGCCGCGCAACTGGCCGCGCCCTTGCCGCTGGAGGTGATGCAGCACCTGGCCGAGCGTCTGCCGGCGCGCGGGGTCACGCTCAAGGAGATGGAGTTGTCCGGTACGCGATTGCGAGTGGCCCTGGACGTGCCGGCCGACCTGCCCCGCACCGCCATCGTCAAGGAGCTTCAGGCCCCAGGCTGGTTCGTTCAGGTCAACGAGGTGCGCGACCTCTCGGGCCGGGGCTGGATCGGTTTTGACATACAGATTCAGGGCCTGCAGCCGCCAGCCAGCGCGCCTGCGCCCGTGCCCACCGGCGTGTCGCCAACCGCAGCCCCGCCGGGCTTTCCGGGCTTGCCCAATTCCACGCCCGGGCCGCCCGGGTTCAGGCCATGATTCCGGGCGGTTGGGCAACGGCCTGGGCCGAGTTGCGTGCGCAGTGGCAGGTCAATTCGCGACTGCGCCTGGGCGTTTGGGCCATCGTGGGCATCGTGTGGATCTACGCCTTGTTGTTGGGCAGCGATGGCGTGGTGGCCGTGCGCACCAGTGCGCAGGCGCTGACGTCCGAGATCGACAGGCTGCAGCCCCTGACGCGCGCCAACCCTTGGCCGGCCCGGGTGGACGACGCACGTCAGCACCTGGACGCGCTGCGCACCATGGAATGGGCCGAAGGTGAAGGCGGTGATTTGGGCCTGACCGAGGCCGCCTTGCAGGACTGGGTGCGCGCAACGGCGGGCAAAGCCGGGTTGCGGCTGCGCGAGATGACGCTGTCCCGCGCCACCGAGCCCGCCGCAGCGGGCGCTGGCAGCACCACACCAACGGTCGAGCCGCTGGGCCAGGCCGTCAAGCTGCGCATGACGGCCGATTGGGGCCGCGTTGAACTGGTGGCCTTTCTCGCCGAGGTCGGCCGCAGCCCGCGCGTGGTGGTGGTCGAACGCCTGCTGTTACACCCGGCGGCCACACCGGCCGGTGTCGAGATCGACCTGCGTGTCTGGGTCCGCCGTGGTGTGGCCGCCGGCGCACCGGCCCCGGGTGCGGCAACCGGGCCTTCACGATGAGCACGGCCGGTTCCTGGCGCGGCGTGGGCTGGGCGGCGGCAGCGGCGGCGGCGCTGGGCTGGTTCCTGGCGCCTGTGCCCGAGCGCGCAGCACCGCTGGTCAAAGCGCGCAGCGACCGCTGGGAGTTGCCCGCGTTGCCACGCGTGTTCGACCAGACGACACTGGCGGCCAATGTGCTGGGCGCGCCGTACTGGGGTGGCCCTGCCGATCCAGGTGCGGTGGTTGCGCCCTTGGTCGATTCGCGCTGGCGCTTGGCGGGCATTTACGGCCAGGGCCGCGAGCGCGGGGTGCTGGTCGAGTTCATCGCTGAAGGCAAGCCGCCGCTGCGGCTGCGGGTGGGTGATGCGCTGCCCAGCGGGCACCGCATCGAACGGATCGAAGAGCGTGAGGTCTGCGTCCGCATCGGATCGCGCCTGTACCGTCTGGGAGTAGAACGAATTGCAATCTGACATGGTCGCGGCGCTGTCGCCCACCTACGCCGCCAGGCTGCGCGCACGCCCGCGGTACGCCCGCGTCGCCACTTGCTGTGTGTTGGGCCTGCTCGTCGCGGCCTGTGCCGACCGGCCCGTGATGCCTGAGGCCATGGAGGTCGGTCCGCGCAGCGTGGCGGCGGCTGCACAAATCGCCCGGCCCGCGGCTGCGGCGACACGCGTCGAGCGGCTGCCCAACCCGCAACCAGCAGCGCCTGCGCCGCGCGCCGCTGCCGCGCCCGCACTGCCAGGCGCCAGCCCGGGTGCGGCGGCAGCAGCCGACCCGGCCCTGCTGAACCTGGAGCAGGTGCCGCTGGGCACTTTTGCGCAGCTGGTGTTTGCCGATGTGCTGAAGAAAAACGTCAACATCGACCCGCAGGTGCTGGCGCGCCGTGACCTGGTGACCTTTCGCTCGGGCAGCCCGCAGACCGCGGCGCAACTGGAGACGGCGGCTATCTTGCTGCTGAAGAGCTACGGTGTGGCGGCCATCGACCTGGGCGGCCTGGTGCGTGTGGTGCCCGACAACGCCAGCCTGGGCAACCTGCCCGAGATCCGCCGCGGCGCGGCGCTGCCCGACACGCCGCTGCCGTTGCGGCCGATCTTCTACCTGGTCGAACTGCAGGCGGTGCGCCACCTGGACGTGATGAACTGGCTGCGCACGCTGTTTGGCGAGCGCATCCGGGCCCAAGAGGACCCCACCCGCAACGCCTTGCTCATCAGCGGCACGCCCGACAACGTGCAGGCGGCACTGGAGGCCATACGCATGCTCGACCAGCCGGTGATGGCCGGTGGCCAGAGCCTGGCCATCAACCCCGTCAACTGGTCGGCCGAAGACCTGGCGCGGCGTCTGATCGAGGTGCTGCTGGCCCAGGGCTATGCCGTGCAGCCGCAGGGCCAGGGCACCACGCCGGGCGGCATCCGCTACCCCATCATCGTGCTGCCGGTGGCCAGCATCAACGCGGTGTACGTCTTCGCGCGTGGCGACGAGGTCATCAAGCACATCAGCGATCTGGCGCGGGCCCTGGACAAGCCCAGTGAACGCGGCGGAATCGGCAAGAACTTCTTCACCTACGCCGTCAAGCACAAGGACGCCACGACCCTGGCCGAGACCCTGCAGCAGTTGCTGTCCGGCGTGGCGGCCAGAACGGCCGCGCCCCAATCCGGTGGCGCCGCGGCGCTGGCCAACGTGGGCCGCAACAGCGTGGTGGTCGACAAGTCCACCAACACGCTGATTTTCCAGGTGGCGCAGGAAGAGTACGCGCAGATCATCGCGCTGCTGCAAACGTTGGACCGACCGGCCCGCGCCGCGCTGATCGAGGTCACGGTGGCCGAGTTGTCGGTCGACGACAGCGCGCGCCTGGGCGTGGAATGGGGCTTCAGTGACAGCCAGGGCGGGGGCGGCACGGTGGGCGGGCTGGGTCTGGGCACGGCGGGTTTCAACTACCGCATCCTCAATGCCGTGGGCAGCCTGAAGGTGGCGCTGAATGCGCTGGCCACCGCGAACCGGGCGACCATCCTGTCCAGCCCGCGCGTGTTGGCGCGCAATGGCGAGATGGCCACGATCCAGGTCGGGCAAGAGGTGCCCATCGTGACCAGTCAGCAGTCCACCAACACCACCACGCCTGGTGGCAACGCCCAGGTGCTGCAGACCATCCAGTACCGCAGCACGGGTGTGATTCTGAAGGTCAAGCCGGTGATTCACTCGGGCGACCAGATCGACCTCGATGTCTCGCAAGAAGTCAGCTCGGCCACCAGCACCAGCACCGGGGTTAGCGCTTCGCCCACCTTCAGTACGCGCAAGCTCGACACCAAGCTCACGCTGCGCAACGGCGCCACGGTGATGCTGGGCGGGCTGATCTCCGAGGACACCACGCGCGGCAACACGGGCGTGCCTGGGCTGAAGGACATCCCCATCCTGGGCCACCTGTTCAGCAACCAGAACCAGGGAGGCGGGCGGCGCGAGCTGATCGTGTTGATCACGCCCTACCTCATCAACGACAACGCCGACGCCGAGGCTGTGACCGAAGCCTTCAGGCGCGTGCTGGGCCCCTGGGCGGCGCCGCCGGCCCGCCTGCCGGTGGAGCCGGTCCCGGCCGCGCCACCGGCCAAAAGCGCGCCGCCATGATCGTGGCGAAGCCGCACCGCCGGCTTGGCGAATGGCTGGTTGAGCGCCAGGCCGTGCCTGAGGCCGAGGTGGTGCGCGCCTTGCAGTGGCAGCGTGAACACGGCGGGCGCCTGGGTGCGGTGCTGGTGCGCATGGGGGCCTTGTCCGAAGAGGCCTTGTTTGACGCACTCGCGGCGCAGACCGGCCTGCCCCTGCTGACCGACTCCGCGGCACTGGCCGCCAATGCCGTGGCTGCCGCGCTGCGCCTGTTGCCGATGTCGGTGGCCTGGTGGACGAGCCGGCGCGCCGTTCCCTGGGTTGATGCCGACCAGACACTGCACGTCGCTGCCGTGGACCCCTTCGACGGCGACCTGCGCGAAGCCGTGGCCGCTGCGGTGCCCGCCGCGCCGCAGTGGTGGTTGCTGCCGCCGGCGCGCTTTGAATCCTGGCAAGGCGTGTTGCAGGGGCAAGGCGGGGCGGCCGAGGCGGTCGATGAGCGATCACTGCGCGAAATGGCCGAAGACGCGCCGGTGATCGCCTTCGTCAACAACACCCTGGCCCAGGCCGTCGACGCACGCGCCAGCGACATCCACTTCGAGCCCGGTGAGCGCGATTTCGACGTGCGCTTTCGCATCGACGGCGTGCTGCAGCCGCGCGGCAAGCAACCCATGTCGCGCTTCGCCGCGGTGGCCTCGCGCGTGAAGCTGGTTTCGGGCCTGGACATCGCCGAGCGCCGCCTGCCGCAAGACGGCCGCACCACCATCCGCGTGGCCGGGCAGGAGATGGACGTGCGCGTCTCGGCCATCCCCGCCGTGCACGGCGAGTCGCTGGTATTGCGGCTGCTGCCCAAGCGCCGCGCCGACCTGGCCCTGCCGCGCCTGGGCATGGAGGGCGACCACCTGGCGCTGTTTCAGCAATGGCTGCGCTGGCCCAATGGCATGGTGCTGGTGACGGGGCCCACGGGCTCGGGCAAGAGCACCACGCTGTACTCGGCGCTGGCGGCGGTGAACGACCTCAGCCGCAAGATCGTCACGGTGGAAGACCCGGTGGAGTTCCGCCTGCCCGACGTGGTGCAGATCCAGACCCAGGCCGAGATCGGCTACACCTTTGCGCGTGCGCTGCGCTCCATCCTGCGCCACGACCCGGACATCATCATGGTGGGCGAAATCCGCGACCGCGAAACGGCCGAAATCGCGGTGCAGTCGGCCCTCACCGGCCACCTGGTGCTGGCCACGCTGCACACCAACGACGCGCTGTCGGCCGTCACGCGCCTGGGCGACATGGGTGTCGAGCCCTACCTCGTCGCCGCCGCCCTGCGTGCCACCATGGCGCAGCGGCTGGTGCGCAGGCTGTGCCCGCAGTGCGCGGTGCCCGAGCCCGACAACGCCGTGCCGGCTGCGCGCTGGCAAGCCCTGGTGGCACGCCTGCCGCAGGCCTGCGCTGGCATCACGCCGCGCTGGATGCGCCCAACGGGCTGCCCGGCCTGCCAGGGCACGGGCTTTCGCGGCCGCTTGGGCATCTACGAACTGGTGCCCGTGAGTGCCGACATGCAGCATGCCGTGGCTGCCGCCGCACCGGCCGCCGAGGTGCTGCGACTGGCTGACGCAGCCGGCCGCCGCGGCCTGGTCGACGATGGGCTGATCAAGGCCGCGATGGGCTTGACGACGCTGGAAGAAGTGCTGCGCGCCAGCGGCGGCGCTGACCAGGACTGAGAGTCGAGCGATGCAAAGCAGCGCCGCCCCCGACCGCACCTACAGCTACCGCGCGCTGGACGCCGACGGCCGCGCCTGCCAGGGCGTGGTGGTGGCCGGCGACGAAGCCGCGGCCATCCGCGACCTGGTGCAACAGGGCCTGATGCCGGTCAGCGTCAACGCGCCCGGTGCCAGCGCCGCGCCGGCCGCACGCAGCCTGCGCGCGGACCGGGTCAGTGGCGCCGACCGCGTCAGTCTGGTGCAGGAGCTGTCCACGCTGCTGGGTGCGGGCATCTCGCTGGCCGAAGCGCTGCCGTCGCTGGCCCAGGCCTATGCGGCGCATCCACTGGGCCCGGCGCTGGCGGGGCTGGACCGCGACGTGCGCGCCGGCCAGCGCTTCAGCGAAGCCCTGGCGCGTTCACCGCTGGGCCTGCCGGCCTATGTGGTGGCGCTGGCCGAGGCCGGCGAGGCCGGCGGTGAACTGGCCAGCGCCTTGCGCGACGCCGCCACCCAGATGGAGCACGAGCGCCGCATCGGCCAGGAACTGCGCAACGCGCTGGTCTACCCTGCCGTGCTGGTGCTGTCGGGCGTGCTGGCGGTGCTGGTCATTTTTGTCGGCGTGGTGCCGCGTTTCGCCAGCCTGCTGAAAAGTTCGCGCGCCGATGTGCCGGCCATGTCACGTGCTGTCATCGAAGCCGGCCTGTTCGTCAAGCAACACCTGCTGGCCTTTGGCCTGGGCAGCACGGCGCTGGTGCTGGTGGTGGTGGTGGCCTTGTCGCGGCCGACTGTGCGCGCCGCGGTGTTCGACGCCTTGTCGCGCGCGCCGGTGGTGGGGCCTTGGCTGTTGCGGCTGGAGATCGGCCGCTGGACCACCGTGCTGGGCCAGTTGCTGGCCAACCGCGTGCCCATCATCAATGCGCTGGAATTGTCGTCAGGCGCGCTGCGCCTGCGCCGCCTGCGCGACGACCTGGCCGCAGCACCGCGTGAACTGGAGCGTGGCCGCACCTTGTCTGACGTGCTGGGCGGGCTGGACTGGTTTCCGCCCACGCGGCTGAATCTGGTGCGCGTGGGCGAGCGATCGGGCGAACTGCCGCGCATGCTGGCGGTGCTGGGCGGCATGGAGACCGACGCCGCGCGCACGCTGCAAAAACGCGCGCTGGCGCTGATCGAGCCGGCGGCCATCTTGCTCATCGGTGCGGTCATCGGCTTCATCATGGTGGCGGTGATGATGGCCATCACCAGCTTGAACACCGTGGCGTTGTGAGCTCCGCCCTGGGCCTGTTCGCCGCGCGGCCGCTGCGCCGCGACATTTCTCGGAGGCGCGTGTGAGTCTGCTCAAGTCGTGGTTGCGCACGGCCCTGGTGAACACCGTGGTCCTGCTGGTGCTGGTCTGCCTGATCATCCTGTTGCCGCCGGCTGTGCTGGATGTGTACAAGCGCTTGACGGCCGCGCCCGATGCACGCGCGGCGATGCCGAACTACGCGGGCGTGACCTGGGCCCAGACCCACTTCCAAGAGTTCAACGCGCTGCGCACGGTTTATCACGACTTCATCGGCTGGCGGCGCGCGCCCGTCTCCGGGCAGACCATCACCATCGACGCCAACGGCTACCGGCGCCACCCGGGCTCGGCCGAGCCCGAGCGCGCCGAGATCTGGGTCTTCGGCGGGTCCACGGTCTGGGGTCCGGGCGTGAGCGATGCGATGACGATACCGGCCTACCTCCAGCAGTTTTCTGCCAGCCCGACGTTCAATTTCGGCGAAGCCGCTTACACGGCGCACCAGAGCTACAACTTGCTGATCAAGAGCTACCTGGCTGGAGGTATGCCGAAGACCGTGGTCTTCTACGATGGCGCGAATGAGGTCGTCATCAAGTGCCGCACCGAGCTGAACCATTTTTCGGCCGCTCAGGAAGTGACCATTCGCGAGCGATTGCAAGGTGTCAGCAACGGTGCCAGCTCGGCGCTTGAAGTCTTCGCGCCCACGCTGGAGGCCCTGCGGCGGTTCTCGCAGTGGCGAGGCAAGGCCTCTGCCGCCGCATCGCCCGAGGCTTTCGATTGCCACACCAACGAGACCAAGCGCAAACGCATTGCCGCGGCCCTGGTGCTGGACTGGCGGCTGGCCCAACAGCTCGTCGAACAAAACGGCGGTCGCTTTCTGGCCGTGTTGCAGCCGATCTCGTACACGGGCAAGCCGAATCTTGAGCATCTGCAAGCCGTTCGCCAGGACACGCTGCTGCGCTCACAGTACGACGCCGTGTACACCGAGATCGGCAAGCAGTTGCGGGACGCCCGCCTGCCCTATGCCGATCTCACGGCGGCGTTCGATGCACAGGACTTGCTCTACATCGACTTTGCGCATGTCTCGCCGCAGGGCAACCAGATCATCGGGCAGCGCATTGCCGAGCTGCTGAGGTAACTTTCAGTCGGGCTCGAAGACCCGCTGTTCGCTGCTGCGCAGGGACATGTTCTGCTCGTCCTTGACCAGGACGCAGTTCTCGACAAACAGCATGTCAAGCTCGGTGCCCATGAAGCAGGCAAAAGCGTCTTCTGGGGTGCACACGATGGGCTCGCCGCGAACATTGAAGCTGGTGTTGAGCAGCACCGGGCAACCCGTCAGCGACTCGAAGGCCGAGATCAGCGCGTGAAAGCGGGGGTTGGTGTCGGCGTGAACGGTTTGCACCCGCGCCGAGTAATCCACGTGCGTGGCCGCTGGAATGTCTGAGCGCGGAATGTTCAGCTTGTCGATGCCAAACAGCGCGCTCTCTCCAGGTGTCATGGTGCGCTGCCGCGACTTGACCACATCGGCCACCAGCATCATGTAGGGGCTGTCGACATCGAGATCGAACCAGTCGGCGACACGCTCTCGCAACACCGCGGGCGCAAAGGGGCGAAACGACTCGCGCTGCTTGACCTTCAGGTTCAACGCCGATTGCATGGTCGGCGAACGGGGGTCGCCCAGGATGGAGCGCGCACCCAAGGCGCGTGGCCCGAACTCCATGCGCCCCTGAAACCAGCCCACCGCCTGGCCTGTGGCCAGCGCCTGGGCGGCCCGGGCTGTCAGCGCCGCGTCGTCGAGCGTCGCGAAACGCGCACCGGCGGCGTGGAGTCGGGCCTCGCACTCGCGCTGGCTGTAGCCCGGCCCGAGGTAGCTTCCCTTCATGAGGTCGCGGCCGGGTGCTGACGCCGCGCGAGGCTGGCCCTTGAACATATGGCAGGCCGCCAATGCCGCGCCGATGGCACCGCCCGCGTCGCCCGCTGCAGGCTGGATCCAGATTTCTTCAAAGGCGCCGTCGCGCAGCAGCTTGCCGTTGGCCACGCAGTTCAGCGCCACGCCGCCGGCCAGGCAGAGTTTCTTCGAGCCGGTGGATCGGGCCACCGAACGGCCCAGGCGCAGCACGACTTCTTCAGTGACTGCCTGGATCGAGGCCGCCAGGTCCATCTCGCGTTGCGTCAGCGGCGCGTCGGGCTGCCTGGCCGGGCCGCCGAACAGGGTGTCGAAGCGCGCGTTCGTCATGGTCAGGCCGGTGCAGTAGTCGAAGTAGTCCAGGTCGAGCCTGAACGTGCCGTCGGCCTTGACGTCGATCAGGTGCTTGTAGATCAGGCTGGCAAAGCGTGGCTCGCCGTAGGGCGCCAGCCCCATCACCTTGTATTCACCCGAGTTGACCTTGAAGCCGGTGTAGTGCGTGAAGGCCGCATACAGCAGGCCCAGCGAGTGCGGGAAATGGATTTCGCGCAAGACCTCGAGTCGGTTGTCGCTGCCTTGCGCCAAGGAGGTGGTGGCCCATTCACCGACACCGTCCATCGTCAGCACGGCCGCGTCATCAAAAGGCGAGGCGAAGAAGGCGCTGGCGGCGTGGCTCAGGTGGTGCTCGCTGAAGAGCACGCGCTGGGCCACGTCCTTGCGCTGCCCGCGCGACGCCAACTCCTTGGTCAACAAGTCCTTCAGGAACAGCTTCTCGCGCAGCCACAGCGGCACCGCCAGGCTGAAGGACTTGAAGCCCCGGGGCGCGAACGCCAGGTAGGTTTCCAGCAGGCGCTCGAACTTGAGCAGGGGCTTGTCGTAGAAGGCGATGTAGTCGGCGTCGTCCAGCCCGATGTCGCCAGCCTCAAGGCAGTACTGCAGCGCCTGGGCGGGGAACGAAGCGTCGTGCTTTTTGCGTGTGAACCGCTCTTCCTGCGCGGCGGCGACGATCTCGCCGTTGCTGACCAGTGCCACCGCACTGTCGTGATAGAACGCCGATATCCCGATGACTTTCAATGACCGACGATCTCAGAAGATGGTGTAGATGAGCGGCGCCACGGCCGAGCCCTTGGCCACCACGAGCAACACGCCCAGCAGCAGCATCACCACGAAGATGGGCAGCAGCCAGAACTTCTTGCGCGCGCGCATGTAGCGCCACAGTTCGATGAGGAGATTCATGTCGGCGACGGTCTAGAACTGGTCGGTCAATGTGTCGGGCTGGGGCCCTGGCGGTACGCGCTCCAGCCAATAGCTGGGCAAGTTGGGGTCCAAGCGCAAGCGCAGCGGGTCTTTGCCCAGCCAACGCATGACCAGGCCCATGGGCGTGATGAGCAGGAAGAACATGACTGCCAACGCGATCGGGCTGGTGATCCGGTGCAGCAGCGCGCCCAGTCGCGCCCAGACACGGTTCAGCGGTGCCAGCACGCCGGGTACGAACACGGCCACGACGGCAAACAACGCAGCCACGGACAGCGCCCAGGTGTGCGCGGCGCGGCCGAAAAGCCAGGGGTACAAGCCAATGGCTAGAAAGATGAATGCGAACACCAGCCCCACGGCGCGGTCAGTGGCCTTGGGCGTTTGCTCCAGGCGTTGATGTGACTCGTGAGCGATCGCTGTCCCCCTATGATTCGACGCCATGTATTAGACAACAGCGGCCTGCACCAACCCGCTGCCCAACCCGAGCCCCGATGATGCACCAGGCCCCTGCAGTGCCCGACGTTCGCGCCGAGGCCCTGCCCGCGTCCCAGAGTCTGTTTGCCCAGGAGCCTTCGCTGCTGATCGACCCGACGTCGGGCGAGGGCATCGCGATGCGTGAAGGCCGCCTCGTGGTCTTTTCCTGCGACCGCCCGGTGCCCCTGAACGATGGCATACCGATGCTCTTTGCACCAAACACCGCAGCCAGCGCGGGCGACGTCACCGAGACCGTCAAGGCCTTCTACGAGCAAACACCGTTTCCCAACTACGACGGCTTGGACTCGCGCGACAGCCTGGCGGCCAAGGCGCGGCGCGGTGTTTTTGCCGCCTTGCTCGATGCGCAGTTGCCAGACGGGGCCCTGGTGCTGGAGGCTGGCTGCGGCACCGGGCAGTTGAGCAACTTCCTGGGCATGTCGTGGCGGCGCAAAGTCTTCGCGGGCGACATCTGCCTGAACTCCTTGCGCCTGGCCAAGGGGTTCGCCGACCGCTACGACGTTCGCAACGTGGCCTTTGTGCAGATGAACCTGTTTCGGCCGCCCTTTCGCGACGCCAGCTTCGACGTCGTCATCTCCAACGGTGTGCTGCACCACACGGGGGACTGCGAGGCCGGCTTCAAGGCCATCCTGGCCAAGCTCAAGCCCGGCGGCCACATCGTCGTCGGGCTGTACAACCAGCTGGGACGCTTGCCCACGCTCTGGAAACGCGCGGCGTTTCGCGCGCTTGGCCCCCGGCTGCACTTCCTGGACCCGCGTTTGCGCGACTGGAAGCGCGAGCCGGCGCGAATCAAGGCCTGGTACATGGACCAATATCAACATCCTCACGAAACAAGGCACTCGATGGGAGAGGTGCTGACCTGGTTCGAGCGCTACGGCGTGGACTTCGTCAACGGCGTGCCGCACCTGGACGGGACTGATTTCGAGGTCTCAGAGAAACTGTTTGCACCCCGCGCGGCAGGTTCGCGGGTCAGCCGCGTGATGACGCAACTGGGCATGCTGGCCTCAGGGGGCAAGGACGGCGGTCTTTTCATCATGATCGGGCGCAAGCGCTGAGGCGCCGTGCGCGCCGATCACCCGCCCAAGCGCTCAAGTGCCCGCTGCTGAGCGGCGTCGAACACACGCACCGCGGCCTGCAGTTCTTGCGGCAGGGCTTGGCTGTAGTGGTCTTCACGCCCGCTGTGGGTACGCGCCACCGCGGCCTGGAGTGCGGCTTCGTCCATGGGCCCCGGCAAGCCCAAGCGGGTGAACGCCTCGCGCACCACGGTGGCCGCGTCCTGCCGCAGCCGGCTCTGCGACACCAGAGCCCAGTGCGCCCCAGCCGGCCCGGGCGTGGCCTGGTCCAGCGTCTGCGCACAGGCCCGCAGCGCCTGGGCGATGAAGGTCTCCAGGGCGCCGGGCGCTGGCGCGGTCAGGCCGTGCAGTTGGAACATGGACTGCCACATCTTCAGGTTGGAGTGCGCCACCGCAGCGCCGTCGCGCAGCATCCACACCACGCGCGTGTCGGGCCAGCGGCGAAGAATGGCTTGCAGCCTGAAGCTGTGGTTGGGCGACTTCAACAGCAGCGGCTGGCGCGCCTGCGGCGTGGTGCGCACCACGCCGGCCAGAAACTGCTCCCAGGTGCGCAGCCAGGTGTCGTTGGCCGGCGTCGCAAACGAAAGCAGGCCGCCGCTCTCGATTGATTCGCTGTAGGCGTGGATGCTCGGCAGCTTCATGGCATTGAGCGCCTCGACGATCGCCTCGCGGTTCACCCACTCCGCAAAGTGGCCGCCGACGTAAACCGCATGCGGTTTTTCGCGCCGGATCGACGCGAATGCGGCTGCGTAGTCGGTCGGCCGGCTCTCCGCGAAGGTGAGGGTGATGCCGAGCGTCCGCGCAGCCGTGCGGGCCGCGTTGCCCGGCGAATCCCATTCGGCTTTCTGTCCTAGGTACGCGACGCGCGAGGCGGATGGGATGGCCGCCTTGAGCAGCTCGAGCCGCTTGGCCGAGTACTCCGGCCCGGTGGTGGA
>JANOLY010000277.1:0-2725 GCA_031420055.1 Burkholderiales bacterium
GCGCACAGCAGCGCCAGGCGGCCCCAGGGCAGCACCAGGTCCATGCTCCAGTGGAAGCTCTGCGGGTTGACGACAAACACCAGCACCACGCTGATGGCCAGCCCCAGCGCCAGGCCCACCAGCGTGCCGGCAGCCACCCAGGCCGCGCCTTCACCGGCCACCACGCACACCACATCGCGCCGTGTCAGCCCCAGGTGCGCCAGCAGGCCGAACTCCTTGCGCCGCGCCAGCACCTGGGCCGACAAGCTGGCCGCAATGCCCACCAGGCCAATGGCAATGGCCACCGCCTGCAGGTAGTAGGTGACGGCAAAGCTGCGGTCGAAGATGCGCAAGGACATGGCGCGCAGCTCGGTCGTGGCCGCGAACTCCAGCAAGCTGGGGTCGGGCAGCAGGGCGCGCAAGGCGGACTGCACGGCGGCCAGGTCCGCACCCGGCGCCAGCCACAGCGCCAGGTCGTTGATGCGGGTGTCGCCGGTCAGCCGCTGGTAGTCGGCCGTGTCCATGCTCACCGTGCCGAACTGCCGGGCGTAGTCACGAAACACACCGCGCACCTGCACACGCAGCGGTCCGGCGTTTTCAGGCAGGCCCAATGGCAGATCCAGCAGCGTGCCGGGCCGGGCGCCGTACAACGACACCATGGCCTCGCTCACGTACACGCCGGGCGTGCCGGGCAGCGCGGGCAGGGCAGCACCCAGCAAGGGCAGCGAGCTGCCGCCGGGCAGCAGCGGGCGGGCTGTGAGCAGCACGGCAGGGCGTTCGGGTGCCAACTGCAGCGGCCGGTGGCGCGAGCCCTGCACCTCGCGCACACCGGCGATGGCCCCAGCCTGCCGCACGAAGGCGGGCGTCAGCCAGGCCTGCTCGCTGGCCGTGCCGCTGCCGGCGGCGCGGGCGTACAGATCGGCCGGCAGCACGCTGCCCAGCCAGTCGGTGACGCCCACGCGGAAGCTGGCCACCATCACCGTGAGCGCCACCGACAGCGCCAGGCTGGCCACCACGCCGGCCACGGCCGCCGTCGCCGTGCGGCGCTGGAAGCGTGCGCGCTGCACAGCCAGCAAGGGCAGGGCGCGCTGGGGCGTGGGCACGGTCACCAGCAGTGCGTGCACTACGGCAGGCACCAGCGCCACGCCGCCGAACAGCAGCGCCGCCACCGCCGCATAGGCCGCCAGCGGCAGCCCGGCAATAGGCGGGGCGAAGGCCGCGGCCGCGCCCGCAACCAACAGCGCCAGCCCCGGCCAGGCGGGTGGCGAGCTGCCGTCCACCGAGCCCAGGCCCTTGAGCGCCTGCGCCGGCACGATGCGCTCGGCCTGGCGCGCCGGCCACCACCCGCCCACCACGGCCGACGCGGTGCCCAGCAGGCCAAAACCCAGCGCGCCCAGAAGGCTGAACTGCAAGGCCGGCGTGACGCCCGGGAAGTAGCCGCCGCCCAGGTCGCCGGCCATGAAGCGCAGCGCCGCGGCGGCCATCAATGTGCCCAGCACCAGCCCGATGGCACTGCCCGCAGCGCCGACCACGGCGCACTCGGCCAGCACCATGCCGCGGCGTTCGGCGGCCGTCAGCCCCAGCACACCCAGCAGCGCCAGGCCGGGCGTGCGTTGCGCCACCGACAGCGACACCACCGAAAACACCAAAAAAGCGCCCACGAACAGCGCCACCAGCGCCAGCACGGTGAGGTTCACGCGGTAGGCCCGCGACAGGTTGGAGACACGCTGCTCGGCCGCGTCGGCCGGCACCGCTTGCACCCCTGCCGGCAGCGCCAGGCGCGCCAGCAGCGTGGCGCTGTCGGTGCCCGGGGCCAGCCGCAGGTCGATGCGCGACAGCCTGGCCGCCGGGCCAAAGCGCAGCTGCACGGCAGCCAGGTCCATGACGATCAAGGGCAGGCCCGCCACCGGCACGCTGCCGGCCAAGCGCAGCATCTGGAACCCCGGCCCGGCCTGCAGACGCAGCGCGGCGCCGTCGGCCAGGCCGAGTACGCTGCGCGCGGCGGGGTTGGCGAACGCCGCGTCGGGGTCGAAGAAGGCCAAGCGGTCTTCGCCCGTGGCCGGGCGCGGCAGCAAGTCCAGCGCCACGGCCGGCACGCGCAGGCTGTCGATGCCCAGCACACGCACCGCCACGCGGCTGCCGTCGGCTGCCAGGGCGTGGGTGTCGACCTCCAGCACCGGGCTGGCTGCGGTGACGGCCGGGTCACTGGCCACACGGTCGAACAGGCTGTCGTCGAAACCGGCGCGCGGGCCGCGCAGCGTGAGGTCGGGCGCGCCGTTGGCGGCGCGCACGGCCGAAGAAAATTCAGCCAGCGCCGAGTTGTTGATGAGGTGCACCGAAAACGCCAGCGCCACGCCCAGCGCCACGGCCAGCAGCGCCACGCCATGGCGCCACGGGTGGTGGGCCCACTCGCGCCACATCAGCGGCCACAGCCAGGCGAGCACCCTCACGCGGCCCACTCCCGGCCCATCACGCCGCAGGCACGATGCCGTGCGCGGTGAGCCGCAGCACGCGGTCGGCGCGCGCTGCGGCGGCGGCCGAATGCGTCACCAGCAGGCAGGCCGCGCCCGCGCCGCTGACCTGCGCGCGCAGCACGGCCAGCACACGCGCTGCGGTGTCGGGGTCGAGGTTGCCCGTGGGCTCGTCAGCCAGGATCAGGCCCGGCGCGTGCACCACCGCGCGCGCAATGGCCACGCGCTGCAGTTGCCCGCCCGACAGCTGCGCCGGGAAGCGCCCGCCCAGGCCG
>JANOLY010000278.1:0-1945 GCA_031420055.1 Burkholderiales bacterium
CCCGCGTTGACGCACAGGCGGTCGATCAGGTAACGCAGCACCACGCCCTGGTCGGCCACCGCGATGTCGTTGGCCACCGCCCCCACGGCGCCGAAAGTGCCGTCGTCGACCAGCGCCGTGGGCACGCCCTGTGCGTTGGTGGGCAGGATGCTGGCGCTGTAGTTGCTCGCCACGGTGGCGCTCTGGCGCGCCACCTCGGAGTTCAGCGCGCCGCTGTTCATCAGCGTCATCACGGTGGCGGTGGCGCGCTCGGCCTGGTTGGTGAGGTCGCGCTTGAAGCCCAGGTTGCCGGCCATCATCATCGAGGTGTTCATCGAGCGCACCATGGCGGCCGCGCCGAGCATCATGATGGCCAGCGCAATCAGCCCGAACAGCATCGTCACGCCGCGTTGGCGTTCCCGGGTGGCCGCCGCGGGGTACATGCAGGGCCTCAGGGGTGCACGAACGGGCGCGCGCCGCGGCCGGTGTTGCAGCGTGTGCTTCATGTGCGGGGCATCATCATCACGTTGCGCAACGGCACCGTGAACTCCACGGTGCGGTGGCGCAGCAGCTGTTCGCTGGCGTCCAGCGTGCGGCTGTAACGCAGCGGCAGCGCAAGGTCAGAGAACATCGCCAGGCTGGCGGGCGACACTGCGGTGCGCTCGGGCGCGGCGCTGCGCAGCACCAGGCCCACCCGCACGGCCTGGATGCTGGCCAGGTTCAGTTGCGACGCCGCCGAGCCGTCGAGCAGCGTGGCGGCGTCGTAGGGCGCCACCGCAGGGCTCACCCAGGTGTCGATGCGGCCGTCGCCGTTGCTGTCCACGCCGTAGCGCGCGCGCAGGTCGACCACGCTGTCGGCAATCGGCGTCACGGTGTCGCTGCCATCGATGCGCAGCATGTCGTAACTCACCAGCGTGGCATTCGCAGCCACGCCCAGCAGCTGCAGCGCGGGCAGGTTGCCCAGGGTGTTGCCCAGCGGCGCCAGGTAAGCGGGGCTGTTCACGCCCAGGCTGTCCAGCTGCACCGCAGCGATCACGCTGCTGGCATAGGTGCCGCCGAAGTCCAGCGCCTGCGATGCGCCGCCTGCGAATCCGTTCGCCACTTGCTGCACCATGCAGTTGTTGGCGTCCTGCAGCACCAGCACCAGGTCCCTGGCGCGCAGGCCCACCGTCGAAGGCACGCGCAACTGGGTGCCCGTGACCGAGCCGGCGAGCACGGCCAAGGGCGCTTCGCCCAGGCCCGAAGCACCGGTGGCCACCGCCAGCACGTCTGAGCCCCCGCTGCCTGCGCCGGCGTGCACCACCAGCGGCGCCAGGCGCACCGTTTGCGGCACGGTGGCGAAAGGCGCCGGAAAGCCGGCGGGTCGGGGCAGCACGGCGACGCCGTTGCGCGCCGCCAGCACCCGACATCCAAAAGCGGAACGCCAGGACTGCGAAAAGCCGGAACCGGCGCTGCGCAGCGTGCGGTCCAGCGCAAAGGACACGAAGGCGGCGTTCTGTGAACTGTCGTTGGTGGCGGTCAGGCCGCGCCTGCCGGCTTCGCTGCGCATCAGGATGGTGGTGATGGCAATCACCAGCGCCGAACCCACCAGCACCGCCACCAGCAGCTCGATGAGCGTGACGCCGGCTACGCGTGGCCGCAGCGGCGCGCGTGGGCGCCTTGTGCGAGTGGGGTGCTTCATGGAATCAGCACCTCGGTGACGTAGCGCCGCGTGTCGCCTGCAGCCATGTGGGGCGCGCGCCAGGTAACCGTGATGCGCGCCACGTTGGCGGCCACCGCCACGGCGCCGACGCCGTTCGGCAGGCCCTGCACGCTGGCGTCGGCGACGCGGGTGTTCCAGTCGGCGATGGTGGCCGCCGGCAGCACCACCGTGTTGCTGCTCCACATCTGTGCCGCCAGTTCATTGGCCAGCAGCGCGGCGCGGTTGTTGTCTTCGGCGCCCACCGACGTCTGCGTCGCGCGCGCC
>JANOLY010000279.1:0-2556 GCA_031420055.1 Burkholderiales bacterium
CGCTGCGGCCCAGCGCCGCGGGCACAAGTACCGCCTGGAGAGGTGGCAGAGTGGTCGAATGTACCTGACTCGAAATCAGGCGAACCGCAAGGTTCCGAGGGTTCGAATCCCTCCCTCTCCGCCAGATACGTAGGAAGCACGGGCCTTGTTGGCCCGTTCTCTTTTCCTGCCCATCACGGACCACGCGGCCCTGGATGGTTGACGTTTCTGGCTCACTGCCTTTACATTTATTGAGGCGGCGCTTTACTATTCGGCGGTGGACGACACGACCCGCCAAGTGCTTGAACTCGTGGCCAGCGAGCCCCGCAACGTGGCGGCGAGTTTGGCGCTGGCACTGGGGGTGTCGCGTCAGGCGGCCAGTGCGCGCCTGCAAAGGGCGGCGGCGGCCGGGTTCATTGTGCGCACCGGGCATGGCGCGGGCGTGCGCTATGCGCTGGCCACCCAGACCGAGCTTCGCCAGAGCTACGCGCGCCTGGGGCTGTCAGAGGACCGCGTGTGGCAACAGTTGCTGGCACCCGTGGTGGCCGACCTGCCCGAGAACGTTCGCGATGTGTGGCGCTATGGGGCCACCGAGATGATCAACAACGCGATAGACCACTCGGGGTCGCCCCAGGTGCATGTGGGCCTGCGCCGCAACGCACTGTTCACGCAAGCCTGGGTGACCGACGATGGCGAGGGCATCTTCTTGCGCATCCAGCGCGCGCTGAACCTGTTTGATCCCAGAGAGGCCATCCTGGAGCTTGCCAAGGGCAAATTCACCACCGACCCGGCCAACCACTCGGGCGAGGGCATCTTCTTCGCGTCCAAGGTGTTCGACGTGTTCGACATCCGCTCGGGCCGGCTGCACTTCGCGCACGATGACGGCATGGTCGACGTGCTCTTCGAGCGTGACGCCGATGCGCCCGGCACCACCGTGTTCATGCAATTGACCAACGACAGCGCACGCACCACGCGAGAGGTGTTCGACAAGTTCGCCGCCCCTGAGGACTACACCTTCGCCAAAACCATCGTGCCGGTGAAGCTGGCGCAGCAGGAGGGTGAGAAGCTGGTGTCGCGCTCGCAAGCCAAGCGACTGACGATGCGCTTCGATCGCTTTCAGACCGTGGTGCTGGACTTTGCCGGGGTCGACGAGATTGGCCAGGCGTTCGCTGACGAAGTGTTCCGCGTGTTCCAGCTGGCGCACCCCCAGACCGCGCTGGTGCCGGCGAACATGGCCCCCGGCGTCAAGAGCATGGTGTCGCGCGCCAGATCGCATGCGCGTGCGTCGTGACGCTGGGGGTCAAGCCGCGTGTCCGTCTGGGGCGCCGGTTCGGCCTGAAGGCGACTGCCGCTTTAGCGGCGCCACCAGCCGCGCGCTTCATCGGCGTCTACCTGCAGCTTCACAAACATCTCCTGGCTGCGCGGGCCCGGGCCTGGCCCCCGGGTGGCGGAACTGGCGCCGATGTAGAGCAAGGTGCCTGCCGATTCACGCCACGCGTAGGTCAGTGAGCTGGTCAAGCCCGTGCCGCGTTCTGCCAGCACGGCCGCGCGGCCTGCCGCCACAGGCTCGGCGCGGCGGGTGAGTGAGGTGCGGTCGACGATGGCGCGCAGGTTCTGCCTGGCGTTGAAGTGCCATACCGCCAGCAAACGCACGGCCGTTTCGGTGTAGACGCGCTGTCCGGCGGCGTCCAGCCACGCTGTGTTGGCCGTGGTTTCGAACTCCGTCTGCCGCAGCGGGCGCAGTTTGGCCGTGGCACTGAACTTGCCGCCGGGGCGCACCTCGCCGGCCACGGTGTCGGCCAGGCGGCCCAGGGTGAGCTTGCTGTCCAGCATGGGGAACCAGCGCGCGGGCGTGAAGATCACGCCGGTGGCTATGAAGTTCTCGCGCAGCAGCGGCGCGTTGGCCGCGGTGCGTAGCACGGAGTGGCCGAAGTACTCGGCCCACCACTCGAGGTTGCTGGCCCCCGTGGCCCAGATGCCCGGGCGCACGTATTCGTTGACGACGAGGCCGCTGGCGCGCTCGGTCGTGCGTTCCCACTCGGTGTTGATGTGGAAGCGGTTGAAGGGCCCGATGCCGGACCAGCCACGCGCTGCGAACGCATGCCACTTGCGCACGCCGGCCTGGTTGACGAAGCCGCTGTCGTGGCGAAAACCGGCCGTGGTGTCGTCGATGCCGAAGTCGGCTTCGGTGTCGTCGGTCCGGTAGTAGCCGCGCAGGTAGACGCGGTCGCCGTCCACCGCCGCGCCGCGCTGCAGTCCGCTGGCGGTAGCGCGCGCGCTGGTGCTGGCATGCAGCCACTGCCCACGCAGCCGCCAGGTGTCGCTGATCTGCCAGGCCAGGTCCGGGCCTAGCACGGTGTTGTCGCCACGCCCGCCGGTGTACTGCCGTGATGTGACCACGCCGCCCCACTGCAGGCTGCCGCCGTCGCTGCGCGCCCGTGCTGCCACCACGCGTGAAGCCGGCTGCTCGGTGGCGTCGGTGCCATACGGCCCGGGCAGCAACACCAGGCCGCGGCCGCGGTCGTCCAGTGCCAGCGCGGTGCCGGCCCAGTCGGTGCTGCGCCAGGTGCCGCGCAG
>JANOLY010000280.1:0-1579 GCA_031420055.1 Burkholderiales bacterium
CAGATTGGGGAACGACGATGGGTTTGGAGGAACGGTTGATGAGCCAAGGGGAAGCGGGGCGTCTGGCAGTGATTCAGGCGGTGCTGGAGGGCACTCAACGTCAAGGGTGTGCGGCACGCATGCTGGGCGTGTCGGTCAGGCAGGTGAAGCGTCTGTGCCGGTTGGTGCGGCGACTGGGGCCGGCGGGGTTGATCTCGCGCCGCCGTGGGCAGCCCAGTAACCGGCGCGCACCCAGCGCAGAGCGCGAGCGCGTTGTAGCCCTAGTGCGCCAGCACTACGCGGACTTCGGGCCGCTGTTTGCCAGCGAGCACTTGGTGCGCGGTCCCGGCTTCACGCGCAGCGTAGAGACGCTGCGCAAGTGGATGATCGAAGACGGTCTGTGGCAGCCGCGACGCCGCCGCGCCCAGCGCGTGCACCCGACACGGCCGCGCAGGCCGTGCCTGGGCGAGTTGGTGCAGATCGACGGCAGCCACCACGACTGGTTTGAGGGCCGCTCCAACAAGTGCTGTCTTCTGGCCTTCATCGACGATGCCACGGGCCGGGTGCTGCAGGCCAGGTTCTTCGAGCAGGAGACGACTCAGGGCTACCTGCAGGTGCTGCAGGCGCACGTGCAGCGCCATGGCGCGCCGCTGGCGCTGTACAGCGACCGCCACGGCATCTTCACCAAGTCCGACCCCGAGGACACCAAGCCCACGCAGTTTGAGCGCGCGCTGATGCAGCTGAGCATCGAGCCGATTTGCGCCCACAGCCCGCAGGCCAAGGGACGGGTGGAGCGGCTGTTCCAGACACTGCAAGACCGGCTGTGCAAGACCATGCGGCTTGAGGGTATCGACACGATGGAGCAAGCCAATGGCTGGCTGCAACAGTACCTGCAAGAGCACAACAAGCGCTTTGCGGTGCCCGCACAGCAGCCTGAGGACATGCACCGGCCCTGGAAGGGCACGGCGCTGGCGCTGGCCGACATCTGCGCGCTGCACCACCAGCGCCAGCTCAGTGCGCAGGGTGCGTGCAGGTTCGAGGGCCGCATCCTGCAGCTGCGCTCGGGTCAGGCGCACGCACCGAAGGCTCGCGCGAAGGTGGACATTGCGCAGCACGCCGATGGCAGCTTGCGCCTGAGTTACCGGGGCCGTGCGCTGGCCCACACCAGCCACGGCGTGGATGAGCCACTGGCGCACCGCCAAGCCGCCGACGCCAAGACGGTGAACACGCGCGTGGACCGGGCGCTCGAGGCGCAGCGCGCCAAGCTGCAGCGCCTGCAGGCCGAGTTGCAGTTCCAAGACAGCCAGCGACAGCGTGGCGTGTTCAAACCCGACACGCCGCCCATCGTGCCCCCTCGGACCCGCACCGAGCGCGGTGTGGCCGTTTCCAACGGGGTGTGAGCCTGAGCACGGCCAGCGCCGTTGAGGCACGAGGCAGCCAACGCTCAGGACCGATGGCGAAGGTCCGAGATGTATGGACGCCACTAGGCTGTGGGCCTGTGGACAAGTCGTTTTTAACTTTTCAAAGAAGAAATCAAAACCCAAGAGCCCAAAGTCCAGCGCCACTGGACGTGAAGAACGGCGCTCTCAGCACGACGTCA
>JANOLY010000281.1:0-1762 GCA_031420055.1 Burkholderiales bacterium
CACCGCAAGCGGAATCCAACGGCGGGCCAGGGTTGGGGCGTGGAGCGTGAACAGGTTCATGCGCGGGTCCTCTATCGAATCGGCGGGAAAAAACCAAAACCGTGCAGCATGGCGAGAGCCCTTGGCCCGGTCATTCAGCGGCTGTTTCAGCACGGTCTGCAAAGTCGTTGCAGACCCGGCGGGGTCCGAATTTTTCAGTGTAACCCTTGCCCTGTGCGGGCTTGGCGTCTGCGGGCCCCCTCACACAAGGTGGCCTGGCGCTGCAAAGTGACGGCGCTGAAGCGCCTGTCAGCCCAGCGATTGCACGCGGGCCAGCCGCCAGCCGCGCCCGGCGGCATGGACCTTGGCCAGCAGCCACAGTTCGCAGAAGGGTGCTGCCGCTTCGTCAAGGCGTTCGCGGATCAGGCCCGTGAATTCGACGCTGGCCAGGCAGGCCCCGTGCACATCTTCCAGCGCCAACAGCCGGGCCCTCAGTTCCAGCACTTCGGTGTGGTTGGGCCCCGGGCCGCGCAGCGCGAGCTGTTCGCGCAGCTCGTCAAGCAGTGGCTCGGTGGCCATCACGCCCAGGTCCGGCAGGTGGGCGCGGTCCCAGGCGGCCTGCATCTGCAAGAAGCTCTGCCGCGCCACCTGCAGGAAAGCCTGCAGCTCGCCCGAAACGGTGCTGCCGCGCGACTCCGGGCGCACAGGGGCACGCCGGCGCAACAGACTCAGCGGGTTGAAGGCGCTCAGCACTTCACGCCCACGTGCAGGGCCACGATGCCGCCGGCCAGGTTGTGCACGTCGACATGCGCAAAACCCGCGCCTTGCATCATCGCTTTCAGCGTGGCCTGGTCAGGATGCATGCGGATGCTTTCGGCGAGGTAGCGGTAGCTGTCGGCATCACCGGCAATGAGCTTGCCCATCATCGGCATGAAGGTGAAGGAGTACCAGTCGTACGGTTTCTTCAGCGGTGCAGCTGGCGTGGAGAATTCCAGCACCAGCAGGCGGCCACCGGGGCGCAACACGCGGGCCATTTCCTTCAGCGCCTTGTCCTTGTCCGTCATGTTGCGCAGGCCGAAGGCAACGCTGACAAGGTCGAAGCAGTCATTCGCAAAAGGCAGATGTTCGGCGTCACAGGCCGCTGTGGGCAGAACCAGGCCCTCGTCGAGCAGGCGGTCGCGCCCGGTGCGCAACATGGCTTCGTTGATGTCGGTCAGCACCACGCGGCCGGTCGGTCCCACGCGGTGGGCAAAGGCACGCGCCAGGTCGCCTGTGCCGCCGGCAATGTCCAGCACCTGCATGCCCGGCTGCACGGCAGCAACAGCCACTGTGTAGGCCTTCCAGGCGCGGTGCAGGCCAAGCGACAGCACGTCGTTCATGAGGTCGTAGCGTGGGGCCACGGAATCGAAGACACCGCGCACGCGGCGCGCCTTGTCGGAGTCGTCAACCGTCTGGTAGCCAAAGTGAGTTTGTGTCATGGCGGTTCAGTGGCTTTATTGACTTCAATGACTCTTGCAGGCGCCGCCGGCCGCCGCCGCCGGCTGCATGGCGGCGTCGCGGCTCATGCCGGCTGCAGCCAGGCGTTCTTCGTAGCGCTGCCACATGTCGGCCTGGTCGCGGCCCAGCTTGTAGAGGTAGTCCCACGAGAAGATGCCGGTGTCGTGACCGTCTGAAAAACGCGGCTGCACGGCGTAGTGGCCGACGGCGCTGAGCTCGTCGATGCCGACCTGGCGCTTGCCCGTCTGCAAGACCACCTGGCCCGGGCCGTGGCCCTGCACCTCGG
>JANOLY010000282.1:0-12062 GCA_031420055.1 Burkholderiales bacterium
TTCGCCAGCGCGTTGCAAAACGCGGAAACCAGGGAAAACGAGCGAGTTGGTACAGAAGCCGGCCATCAAACTGGAACATCAAATGGGCCAGCGGTCTATTTTGACAGCCCGCCGTTAACCACCCTGTCGTTGCGCACCACAAAACAACTCCGAGGAGTACCCCGCATGAACTTCCGCCTCCAGCCTGTTGCTGCCGCCGTTTCAGCACTGATCCTGGGCGCCAGCCTGCCCGCGCTGGCGCAGACTGCGCCACCCGCCGCGGGTGCTGCGCAAGAGGTCGAGATCACCGGCATCCGCGCCTCCATCCTGAAGTCCATCACCGACAAGCGCGAGGCGGCCACCAACGTCGAGGTCATCACCGCCGAAGACGTGGGCAAGATGCCCGACAAGAACATTGCCGACGCGCTGAGCCGCTTGCCCGGCGTGAATGCGCAGTACGGTGGCGCGCTGGCGATGGACGAGGCCGAGCGCGTCGCCATCCGCGGCACCAGCCCCAACCTGAACCTGGTCACCATCAACAGCCACGCGCTGAGCTCGGGCGACTGGCACGTGGGCGACCAGGCCGGCAGCGGCCGCAGCGTGGGCTTTGGCCTCATGCCCAGCCAGTTGATTGGTCGTTCGGTGGTCTACAAGACGGCGCAGGCCGACATCACCGAAGGCGGCGTGGCCGGCACCATCGACGTGCAGACGCGCAAGCCGCTGGACTTCAGGAAGCCGCTGACGGCCGAGATTTCGCTCGGCGGTGTGTATGCCGACCTGCCCAAGAAAACCGACCCGCAGGCCAGCGCGCTGCTGGCCTGGACCAGCGACGACCGCACCTTGGGTTTCATGGTGCAGGCCTACAGCGAAAAGCGCCACCTGCGCCGCGACGGCATGGAGACCTTTGGCTTCAACACCCTTACCGCCGCCACGGCGCTCAGCGCCTCGGGCGGCAACATCCAGGGCACCACCACGCCGGTCAACGCCGCACTGCGCGACGAACTGGTGGGCAAGCGCTTGCCGGGCAGCCTGAACTCGGCCCTGTTCGAAGGTGTGCGTGAACGCACCGGCGGCTACCTGGGCGTGCAGTTCAGGCCCAACAAGGACATCGACCTGAACTTCAGCGCCTTCCGCTCCGAGTTGAAGGCCGACAACTACAACAGCAGCGGCTACATCCTGCCCAATGCGCTCATCACCAACGGCTGGTTGCTCAGCAACCCCAAGTTCGAAGGCGACGTGCTCACCTCCGCCACGCTGACACGCCCGGCGCCCACCGCGGCCAACGCCAACCAGCGGGTCATCGGCTTCCAGTTCGACCACTTCCAGCGTGAAGGCGCAGCCTCGCTCAGTTCGTTCTACGACCTGGAAGGCAAGTTCAACATCACACCGAATCTGACGCTGAACGCCCGAGGCGGCTACACCGAAGGCAGCGGCAAGACCAACTCGCAGCCCAGCATCGTGTTCGGGGTCATCAACGCCAACATCAGCTACCAGAGCAACGGTTCACGGCCCACCGACTACAACATTACCAACTCGACAACGGGTTTGCCGGTAAACCTGCGCGACGTCCGCAGCTTCGGGCAGATGAGCAACATCGGCGCCTCGGTGAATTCCACTGACGACGAGACCTATTTGCATCTGGACTTCGACTACAAGGCCAACTGGGGGCCGGTGAGCAACCTGAAGTTTGGTGGCCGTGCAGCCAAGCACAACCGCGGCTACGAGGTCATCAACCCGCGCTTCAATGCCCAGGACGGTGCCAACGGCATACCGGTGGCGACCTCACCCTTCCTGGCGGTGACCGGCGGCACACTTGTCAACTTCCAGAACCTGCCGGTCTACCCCGGCACCACGGTGCCCACGCTCACGCCCATCGTGCCCAACGGCCAGGTGCCGGTGCCTGCCACCAGCTACCCCGCCAACTACGCCAGCGGCATCGACGCCAACTTCCCGCGCGACCTGATGCGCTACGACCCGACGCAGATCACCGCCTTCACCACCCAGTACGCCAACTGGGACCCTGTGCTCAACCGCAACTACGCGGCCGGCTACACGGTGAAGGAAGACAACAAGGCCTTGTACGTGATGGGCGAGTTCGAAATGAACAAGCTCACCGGTAACCTGGGCGTGCGGGTGGTGCAGACAAAGGTGTACTCGCTGTCGTACCAGAACCTGAACCCTGCGGTGTGCCCGGTGCTGCTGGTGCCTTGCGCGGCGGCATCGACGGCCATCACCAGTTCGCGCGTGGGTGTGTTCCTGCCACAGGTGGTGGAGACCACGCACAACGTGGCCCTGCCTTCGCTGAACCTGCGCTATGAACTGGAGCGTGGGCTGATCCTGCGCGGTGGTCTGGGCAAGAGCATGGGCCGGCCCAACTACAACGAACTGGCCGGCGCCGTCGCCCTGAACAACACCCTGCTCACCGGCACCAGCGGCAACCCCAAGCTCAAGCCCATCACCTCGACCAACGTCGACGCCAACCTGGCCTGGTACTTCGCACCGCGCGCCTATGCCTCGGTGGGGGTCTTCAACTCGCAGCTGAAGGACTACGTCAAGGCCGGCGCTTCGGTGATCGAGTTTTTCAACACCGCCACGCAGACCGTCACACCGTTCACCGTGCAGTCGCGTATCGGTGTCGATGCCCGTGTGCGTGGCCTGGAAGCGGCGCTGGAGATGCCCGTGGCTGCGGGCTTCGGCTTTGGCACCAACGTGACGCTGGCCGACGGCAAGGACCGCGATGGCGTGGAGATGCTGGGCACGTCCAAGGTCACGTACAACGTCACCGGCTGGTTCGAAAACGACATGGTCAGTGTGCGGCTGGCCTGGAACCACCGCAGCGACTATGCCATTGGCTACACCGGCGACGGCACCTACAACGTCCCCGTCCCTGGCGGCGCACCCAACGGCGTACACAAGTACAAGGGTGCGGGCAGCCTGTCGGCGTCGATCAACTACAAGATCACGCCCACCATCAGCCTCACGCTGGACGGCAACAACTTGCTCAATCCCGTGCGCAGCACCTACTACAAGAACTACACCGGGCTGGAAAACGCACCGGGCTACTGGCATGAAAGCGGGCGCCAGTTCTTCGTCAACTTCCGTGCAAAGTTCTGATCGCATGAAGGCCGTGGTCGGCGCTGCGGCGCTGACCCTTGCACAAATGAGAACGGCGGCCCTGGTGGCCGCCTTTTTGCTGTCGGCGCTGGCCCCCCAAGCCGCGGCTGAAGCCCCGCCCGAAGTGCGCGGTACCTGGCTCACCACCACCGCCAACGACGCCATCGCCTCGCCCGAGCGCAGCGCGGCCACGATGCGCCGGCTGCGTGAGATCGGGCTGAACACGGTGTACGTGGAGGTCTGGAAGAACGGCTACACACAGTTCCCGTCGCAGGTGCTTGAACGCGCGATAGGCGTGGCGCAGCGGCCGGTGCAGGCGCGGCAAGACCCGTCCGACCGGTCCGATGCCGCGCCGCCGCGCGATCTGCTTCAAGAAACGCATATCGAGGCCCACCGCAACGGGCTGCACTACATCGCGTGGTTCGAGTACGGCTTCATGGCCGCGCACGGCAACACGCAAAACACGCTGCGCAGGCTCAAACCCGAATGGCTCAGCCGCGACATCGAAGGCCGCGAGGTGGCACCCAACGGGTTCGTGTGGCTCAACCCGCTGCACCCCGAGGCGCGGCGTTTCGTGCTGGACTTGATGCTCGAAGCCATAGCCAAGTACGACCTCGACGGCGTGCAGCTCGACGACCGCATCGTCTGGCCCTACGTGACCATGGGCTACGACGACCACACCCGCGCCGTCTACGCCGCTGAACACGCCGGCCGCCAACCCCCGGCCAACCCGCGCGACCCAGCATGGATGCGCTGGCGCGCTGACAAGCTGAATGCCCTGGCGCGCGACTTCGTGGCCGCGCTGCACAAGGCCCGGCCGGGGCTGCTGGTGTCGATGAGCCCGGCGCCCTACCCGTGGTCCTACGAGCACTACCTGCTGGAGTGGCCGCAGTGGGCGCGCTGGCCGGCCGGGCAGGGCTGGGACGAGTTCATCCCCCAGGCCTACCGCATGACTTACGCGGCCTTCGAGGCCACCTGGCTGGAGCAGATTGCCGAACTGCGCAAGGCCGGTGCCTACCGGCCGCAAGATCTCGTGGCCGGCATCCGCATCGTCGGCGACGGGCCCGATTCTTCTTGGGCGCAATTGCGTGACTCGATGCTGCTGGCCCGGCGCGAGGGCAACGGCGGCCATGTGTTGTGGTTCAGCCGCGGTGTGTTGGATGTCTACCCCCACGAGCTGACTGCCTTCTACGCACACGGCGGTGCGGCGCGCTCGCCGCGTTTCCCGGCCGGTTGGCGAGCACCCGCCCAGGCCTTGCAGGCCGAGCCGTTGACCAACGGCTCGGCCACGCGGACCTGGCGGTTGCCGGCCGCGCTGGCGCCGGGCCGCTACCGCGTGATCGGCTTCGATGGCCAGCAGTGGCAGCCGCTGCAAGCCTGGAACGCACCGGGGCCGGCCACCGTTGCACTGCCGCCGGCGGTGCAGCGAGCCGAACTGCTGCTCGACCGCCGCCCGCCGCCCGTGGCGGGCAGGCCATGACGGGCTTGGCGGGCGCAGCCGCCGGCACCGGCCTGGGGCTGGGCCTGGATGTGGGCGGCACCAGCACGCGCTGGGCCCTGGCCCATGCCGATGGCCACGTCGTGGCCGAGGGCGATGCCTCGGGTTTCAGTGGCCAGCAGATGGCCAGTGGATCGGGCCGCGAGCGCGTGGCGCAGACCCTTGCCGCCGTGGCCAGCCAGGTTGCCGCACAGGCTGCGGGCACCGCCACGGCGCTGTGGGCGGGGGTGACGGGACACGACGAGCAATCCGGCCCCGCGCTGCGCCGCCTGATGGCACGCACGTTCCAGTTGCCGCTGGCCGCGGTGACGGTGGGCAACGATGTCGAGATCGCCGCGCGGTTGCTGTTTGCGCCCGGCACCGGGCACCTGGTTTACGCCGGCACCGGGTCAATCGGCGTGCACATCGACGGCCACGGCGTGGCGCACCGCGTGGGTGGCCGCGGTGGCCTGCTGGGGGACGAAGGCAGCGGCTACTGGATCGCGCGCAAGGCTCTGGCCCATGTTTGGCGGGCCCAAGACGAGTGGCCCGCCAAGGGCGTCAACACACCACTGGCGCAGAGCCTGTTTGCTGTCATCGGCGACAGCGGTTGGGATGCCACCCGTCGCTTTGTTCACCGCACCGCGCGCGGTGAGTTCGGTCGACTGGCACTGGCCGTGGCGGCCGCAGCCGATGCCGACCCGGTGGCCCTGGCGCTACTGCAGCAGGCCGGGCGCGAGCTGGCGCGTCTGGCCAACCTGCTGCGCGCCCGCCACGGCGCGCGCGTGGTGCGCCTGGCCGGCCGGGCGGTGCAGTTGCACCCTGCTGTCGCCGCGGCCTTTGCCGGGGCGCTGCACGAGGGCACGGTGTTCGAGGTGGTGGCGCTGCAAACGCACCGCGAGGCGGCCCGCCGCGCCGCGCAGGGCCGGCTGGCCTGACAGCGCGGCATGATGGGGACCCATTACTGGCCCCGTGCAGACTCAGTGCGCGCTCAGTGCGCGCTCAGTGCGCCGCAGCGCCCGGCTCGGCCTCGTCAGCGGGTGGCGTGGCCGCCATGCGAAAACGTTCGCTGGCCCAGGCACCCAGGTCGGCCTGGCGGCAGCGCTCGCTGCAGAACGGCCGCCAGCGGTAGGCGGGGTCGAACAGCGCCGGGCCCTTGCAGGTGGGGCAGGGCACCTGGCGGGTCGGTGCCGTCATGCGCACAAGGCCAGTTCGAAGCGCGCGTCGGTGCCGGCCGAGCGCAGCCGGCCTTCGGCATCGGGCTTCATGAAGCGCACGGACACCAGCAGCCGGTGGCCGCTGATTTCGGGCACCAGGCCGTCGGCCGGGTCCACGCGCACACGCAGTAGCTGGTAGACCTTGCCCTGCGGCAGGCTTTGCTGGTACTGCCCGCTGGGGGCCACCATGCGCTGCGGCGTGCCGCTGTCGCGCAGCAGGCCGAGCAGCACTTGCAGCGCCTCGGCCAGGGGCGTGAGCGTGGCCATCCAGCCCTGCAGATCGGCGCGGCGCTTGTCGGGCGCGTGCTGCTGCCAGGCGTAGTAGGCCGGCAGGTCGAACTCGCAGGTGCCGCCGGGGATGTTGATGCGGCTGCGTATGCTCATCAACCAGTCGTTGCTGGCCAGCACGTGGCCGGCCTTGCCCTGCAGCTGGTTCAGGCCGCTGAAGGCGTGTTCGATGCGGGCGGTGACGCCGTCCAGCGCGGCCTCGGAAATACCCGGGTGGCCGCGGTAGGACTGCAGCTGCGAGCGGTGGCGCTCCAGTTCCTTGAGCAAGTCGCTCTTGATGTCGGCGCGCGAGGCCACGTCCATGACCTCGAAGATGGTGGCCAGCGCAAAGTGGTGGTCCACCGCGGTGTCGCGCGCCACCAGCTGACCCAGGCGGTCGAACAGGTGTTCGAGTCGCAGCATCGTGCGGATGCTCTCGTTGAACGGGTATTCGTACAGGACCAAGGCGGGCTCGTCAGGCTGGGGGGCGGCGGTGCCGCGCATCAGCCGGGATTGTTCCACAGAGCCCACAGTGTGCGGACCTGCGCGGCCAGCTGTTCGAGGCTGATCTGGTCGTTGTGGATGACTGCATCAGCCACCGCGCGGCGGGCGTCGCGAGTGGCCTGTTGGGCCATCACGGCCTGGGCCGCGGCGGCCGTCCAGCCTGGACGCTGCGCCACGCGCTGCATCTGCGTGGCCTCGTCACAGTCGATGACCAGAACGCGGTTCACGCGCTGTCGCCAGTGGCGCGACTCGGCCAGCAAAGGCACGTCAAAAACCACCACTCGGCCGCCCGCTTGCGCCGCCCGTAGCCGGGCTTGCTGGCCGATCAGGGGGTGCAGGATGGCTTCAAGCTGCACACGAACGGCCGCGTCGGCAAAGGCGCGCTGGCGCATGTGGGCGCGGTCCAGCGATCCGTCGGCGGCGACGGCGCCCGAACCGAAGGCCGCTGCCAGGGCCGGCATGGCCTGGCCGCCAGGCTGCGTCAGGGCGCGCGCAATGGCGTCGGTGTCCACCAGGTGCGCGCCGCAGTCCACCAGGCACTGCGCCACGGTGCTCTTGCCACTGCCGATGCCGCCGGTCAGGCCGATGCTCAACGAGCCGGCGTCACCGGCCCAGCCCTTGTTCAAAACTGCCACACCGCCCGCAGCGTGTCGCCGAAGAAGATGGAGCACAGGCCACCCAGCGCCAGGTACGGCCCGAACGGGATCGGCTGCTCGCGCTTGTGGCCGAAGCCGGCGATCAGCGTGATGCCCACCACCGCGCCCAGCGCCGCAGCCAGCAGCAGCGCCGAGGGCAGGGCCTGCCAGCCCAGCAGTGCGCCGATGCCGGCCAGCATCTTCATGTCGCCCTCGGCCATCGCGTTCACGCCACGCAGCTGGCCGTAGACAAACCCCACCGCCCACAGCACGCCGTAGCCGGCCACCGCACCGGCCGTGGCTGCTGCCGGGCTGACGCCGCTCCAGCCCGCCAGCGCGCCGACCAAGCCCAGGCCGATGAGCGGCAGTGTCAAGCTGTCGGGCAGCAGCGTGGTGTCGAAGTCGATCAGGGCCATGGTCAGCAGCAGCGCGATGGCGGCGCACCACAGCAGCGCCTCGGGCCTCGGGCCGAACATCACTGCAGCGGCGGCAAACAACCCGGCCGTTGTGAGTTCAACCGCCGGGTAGCGTGCTGATATGCGGGTGCCGCAGGCTGAGCACTTCGCCCGCAGCGCCAGCCAGCTCAGCACAGGAATGTTCTCGTACCAACGCAGCACGTGCCCGCAATGCGGGCAGCGTGAGCGCGGGCGCAGCAGCGACTGCAGCGGCAAGCTCTGCATCGCGGCCGACACCGCGATCGCCGCAGCGGCCAGTTGCGGCGGCGGCACCGCCTTGGCGCCGAACAGCGGCTGCCACGCGCGCACGTCGCCGAGTTGGAACTCCACCGAGTCCTTCCACCACTCGCGCCACAGCATGGCCGGCAGGCGGTGCACCACCACATTCAAGAAGCTGCCCACCATCAGGCCGATGAGGCCCAGACCCCAGGGCGACAGCAGCAGCGCCGCAGCGCCGTTGCCTGCAATGTCAAAAGCCATCAAACCACGGCGCCGAGCTTGAAGATCGGCAGGTACATGGAAACCACGATGCCGCCGATCAGCACGCCCAGGATGACGATGATGAAAGGCTCCATCAGACTGGACAGACCCTTGACCATCTCGTCGACCTCTTCTTCGTAGAACTCGGCCGCCTTGGACAGCATGTGGTCCAGTGAGCCCGACTCCTCACCGATGGCAGCCATTTGCAGCACCATGGTCGGGAACACGCCGGTGGCTGTCATTGACGTGGTCAGCGCCGAGCCAGTGGACACATCACGCTGGATCTGTTCGGTGGCCAGGGCGTACACGGCGTTGCCCGAAGCCCCGCCCACTGAATCCAGGGCCTCGACCAGCGGCACACCGGCGGCGAACATGGTGGACAGGGTTCGCGTCCAGCGCGCGACCACCGACTTGTTGATGAGGTCGCCGAAGACCGGGATCTTGAGCAGGATGCGGTCCATGGTCATCTGCATCTTCGTCGACCGCTTCCAGCTTTCGAAGAAGAAGTACAGGCCGCCACCGACGAAACCGAAGATGGCCCACCACCAAGCGACGAAGAACTTCGACAAGGCGATCACCATCAACGTGGGCGCTGGCAGTTCGCCGCCGAAGGACTTGAACACGTCCTCGAAGGCGGGGATGACGAAGATCATGATCACGGTCAGCACCACGAAGGCGACCACGATGACCGCAATCGGGTACATCAGCGCTGACTTGATCTTGCCCTTGATGGCGAGCGTCTTCTCCTGGTACAGGGCCAGCCGGTCGAGCATGGCTTCCAGGATGCCGCCGGCCTCGCCGGCCTCGACCAGGTTGCAGTAGAGCGAATCAAAGTGCAGCGGCTGCTTGCGGAAGGCCGAGGACAGGTTGGTGCCGGTTTCGACATCATTGCGGATGTCGTTGAGCAGCTTGGTCATGCGCGGGTTGTTGCTGCCGCGTGCGACGATGTCAAAGGACTGCAGCAGCGGCACGCCGGCCTTCATCATGGTCGCTAGCTGGCGCGTGAAGACGGCAATGTCCTTTTGCTTGATGGCGCGGCCGCCGCTGGTGCGGCGCTTGCGCACCTTGGTGACCATGATGCCCTGGCGGCGCAGGCTGGCGCTGACCACGGCTGCGCCACCGGCGCGCATTTCGCCGCGCATGTGCTTGCCGTTTTTGTCCTTGCCTTCCCACTCGAAGATGAACTCCTTCGCGGCGCTCTTGGGCAATGTGGCTGTGGCCATGGGTGGGAGGACCTGGGTAAGGGGTTGGGGGGACAGGGTTCGGGGGCGGAGTCTGCCTCAGCGGCCGGCCGAGAGACGTGGCGCACGGCGCCGGGCCGTGCGCTGTTGCCGCGCCAGCCTATTCGTTGGTCACGGTGAGCACTTCTTCCAGGGTCGTCATGCCCGAGCGCACCTTGATCAGCCCGGACTGGCGCAGGTCACGAACGCCTTCGATCTGAGCCTGTTTGGCGATGTCCAGCGAGGTGCCTTCGGACAGGATGATGCGCTGGATGGCTTCGGTGATGGGCATCACCTGGTACAGGCCGAGCCGGCCCTTGTAACCGTTGTTGCAGGCCGAGCAGCCGACCGCGCGGTAGGGCTTCCAGTTGCCGTCCAGCTCTTCAGGCAGGAAGCCGGCCCTGAGCAGGGATTCGCGCGGGTAGTCGGCCGGCTTCTTGCAGTTTTCGCACAAGCGGCGGGCCAGCCGCTGGGCCGTGATCAGCAGCACGCTGGCTGCGATGTTGAAGGGCGCCACGCCCATGTTGAGCAGCCGCGTCAGCGTGGTGGGCGCGTCATTGGTGTGCAGCGTGCTCATCACCAGGTGGCCGGTCTGCGCGGCCTTGATGGCGATGTCGGCGGTTTCCAGGTCGCGGATTTCACCGACCATGATGATGTCCGGGTCCTGCCGCAGAAAGGACTTGAGCGCGGCGGCGAAGGTCAGGCCGGCGCGGTCATTCACGTTGACCTGGTTGATGCCGGGCAGGTTGATTTCCGCCGGGTCTTCCACGGTGGCGATGTTCACGCCAGGCTGATTCAGGATGTTCAGGCAGGTGTACAGCGACACGGTCTTGCCGCTGCCGGTAGGCCCGGTGACCAGGATCATCCCGTAGGGCCTGCCGATGCAGTGCATCAGGCGGTCTTTCTCGATCTTCTCGTAGCCCAGGGCCTCGATGCCCAGCTTGGCGCTGCTGGAATCGAGGATACGAATCACGACCTTCTCGCCGAACAACGTGGGCAACGTGCTGACACGGAAGTCGATGGCCTTGTTGCCGAACTTCAGCTTCATGCGGCCGTCTTGCGGCACCCGTTTCTCGGCAATGTCCATGCGCGAGATGACCTTGATGCGCGAGGCCAGCTTGTCCTTGATGGCGACGGGCGGCTGGGTGATCTCGCGCAGTTCGCCGTCGATGCGAAAGCGCACCCGGTAGTGGTACTCGTAGGGTTCGAAGTGCAGGTCCGACGCGCGCATGTTGATGGCGTCGATCAGCATCTTCTGCAGGAAGCGCACGACCGGGGCGTCCTCGACCTCGGTCGATACATCGGCGGTCTCAGGGGTGGGGGTGTCTTCGTCGGAGACCTCGAAGTCGAAGTCGGCGCTGGCCATCGACTCCAGCATCTCGTTGGCCGTGATGCCCTGCGCCTCGAGCTGGCGCATCAACTTGTCGTACTCGACGATCACCCACTCGGGCGACAACTGGGTGGCGAACTTGATACGCTCGGCAGCTTCTTGGTCGGTGGGGTCGGCCGCGGCGATGAAGAGTCGGTTGCCGCGTTTGCCCAACACCAGCAACTGGTACTGGCTGGCGATTTTCTGGTCGAGCACGTTGCGCGGCAGCTTTTGCAGGTCGATCGCGTTCAGATCGAGCAAGGGCAAGGCCAGCGCGCTGGCCAGCGCATGCGCCAGCTCATCGGGCTTGACCGTACCGGCGGCCACCACCGCAGAAAGAAAACTGACCTTGCGATCGCGGGCTCTGCGGGACAGGTCCTCGGCCGCCTTGAAGCTGAGCTTGTTGGCCTTGACCAACACGCGTGCCACGCCGGACAGCGAAGACGGCGGCGGTTCGACAATCGCGTCTGCGGGCATCGAGCTCAGTTCAACGGGTGCATTTACCTGGGATCATCGCCGATCGTCCCTGGGGTGTAAACGCCGCATTAGCGGCACAAAGATCCGCCAAACAGGCGGCTTGGCCAGCCGACGCCGGATCTGTCAACAGGCGAAACTGGTCGGGGTGAGAGGATTCGAACCTCCGGCCTCTACGTCCCGAACGTAGCGCTCTACCAGGCTAAGCTACACCCCGTTACGGCAAACGGCGTCCCAAACGGCGTCCCAAACGGCATACGAAACGACACCATCCACGGGGCCCTGCCTGTGTCAGGCATCTGCTCAGCTTGACCTGTGCACCGCCTGAGCCGCCAAGTCTAGCAGAGCCCGTCGGGCGCGCGATTCAGGCAGGGCCGCCAGGGCCGCGCGCGCCTTGTCGGCTTCAAGCTGCGCGGCCTGGCGTGTGACGTCGAGCGCGCCGGTGCGACGCACCAGATCGATGATCTGCGGCAGCTTGTTCACTTCGCCGTGCTGTATGGCGTGCCGGATCAGGTCCCTGTCCGCATCGGCCGCGCGCTGCATGGCCACCAGCAGTGGCAGCGTGGGTTTGCCTTCACGCAGGTCGTCGCCGATGTTCTTGCCCAGCTCGTCGCTGTTGCCTTCGTAGTCCAGCAAGTCGTCGATGAGCTGGAAGGCCGTACCCAGAGACCGGCCGAAGTCCGCGCAGGACTCCTCCAAATCAGGCCCCGTGTCCGCCAGCACGGCGCCCAGCCGGGCGCTGGCCTCAAAGAGTTTGGCCGTCTTGAAACGGATGACGCGCAGGTAGTCGTCCACCGTCAGGTCGGCGTCATGCATGTTCATGAGCTGCAGAACCTCGCCTTCGGCGATGACGTTGGTGGCGTCGGCCAAC
>JANOLY010000283.1:0-3226 GCA_031420055.1 Burkholderiales bacterium
CGGCGGCAAACACCACCAGCTACGGTGCAAGCAGTTGCGGCGCCTCAGCGCCCTGTATCAGCGCGATTTGCAGCGCCAGCGCTTCGAGCCGGCCCAGTGCGCCCAAGGGCTTGGTCAGGTGGTCGATGCGGTGCTGCACACGCGCGGCCAGCGCGCTGTGGTGGATGTCGGCCAGGGTGCAGATGTCAGACAGCGCGTTCATCGCGCGTTCGCCCAGTCGGCGCAAAGTTGATGCAGTTGTTCCAGCCCATCGGTCAGCGCCGCCGGGCCGGGTTGCAGGATGTCGCAGGACTTGATCTCGTGCAGCCGACCCGCGCGAACGGCGGGCACATCGGCCCAGCCGGCGCGTGCGGCTACTTTCTCGAGCCTGAACTTCTTGCCGCACCACGAACCGACGATGAGGTCGGGTGTGCGGCGGGCGGGCTCTTGGGTGTCGGCAATCACGCGGTCGCGGCCCAGGCTCATCACGGCGCGCTCGGGAAAGATGTCGTCGCCGCCGGCCACGGTGATCAGTTCTGACACCCACTGGATGGCGCTGATCATGGGCTCGTCCCACTCTTCGAAGTACACGCGCGGCCGCGCCGGCCAGTGCGCTGCTGCGGCGGCGATCTGCGCGTGGCGTTGCTGGCAGCCGGCGATCCAGGCTTCAGCCCGGTCGTGCGCGCCGACCAAACCCGCCACCAGCCGCAGCGTGTCGAATATTTGCGCCACGCTGCGCTGGTTGGTGATCAACACATTCAAGCCGGCACGGATGAGCTTGTCGGCCAGCGCCGCTTGCATGTCAGAAAAACCGATCACCAAGTCGGGCTGCAGGGCGACGATCTTGTCGACGTTGCCGTCGAGAAAAGCACTGACGCGAGGCTTTTCCTGGCGCGCCCGGCGTGGCCGCACGGTGTAGCCGCTGATGCCGACGATGCGCTGCTGCTCGCCCAGCAGGTACAGCCACTCGGTGGTTTCTTCGGTCAGGCAGACGATGCGTTGTGGGCCCATGGCGATGTCGTCACAGCGCCGGGACAGCGACCCAACGCCCTCGCCCTTGCACGGTCAGTTGTTCGATGCTGAAAGCGCCTTCGAAGACGGCGATCAATGCCGCCTGCAGCGCGGTGTCGTGCGGCGCGCCGTCAGCCACGAGGCGGCCGCCGTCCATCACCAGCACGCGGTCGGCCGACAGGGCCAGGGTCAGGTCGTGCAGCACCACGGCCACCGCGGCGCCAGCGCGGGCGCGCTGGGCCAGGCAACGAAGCAGCGCGCGCTGGTGCGGCGCGTCCAGGTGCGTGGTCGGCTCGTCCAGCAGCAGCACGCCGGCCTGCACGGCCAGGGCGCGGGCCAGCAGCACGCGCTGGCGTTCGCCGCCAGACAGTTCACTCAAACGGCGATCGGCCCAGGCCGTGCACTCGGTCTCGGCCATGGCCGCGCTGACGGCAGCTTCGTCGTCGGCATCGGGCGCACCGAACAAGCCCTGGTGCGGCAGGCGGCCCAGGCGCACGACATCGCGCACGGCGATGTCGCCATCGGCCTCGCCCTGCTGGGCCAGCCAGGCCATCGTCTGCGCGCGTTGGCGCAAGGGCCAGGCGGCCAGCGGCCGGCCGGCCAGCTCGATCTCGCCCGACTCGGGCTGGCGCAGGCCGCACAGCAGTTGCAACAGCGTGCTCTTGCCCGCGCCATTGGGGCCGACGAGTGCGGCCCACTCGCCGCCGCGCAGCGCCAGCGACACACCGTCGATGACGCGCCGCCCGCCCAGTTGCAGCACCAGACCGTGGGCGCTGAGCGCGGCCGCTGTGTCTGGGTGATGGCGGCGATGCGCGAGCGCGGCTTCACCGGCCGGTGAAACGGCTGGTGAAACGGCGCTTGTAGATGCGCCCAAAGCCGCCGCGCTTGCTGTGCCCATCGCCGCGCCCATCACCGCGCCATGCGCCGCCGCAGCAGCCACAACAGGTAGCCACCGCCCAGCGCGGCGGTCAGCACGCCCACCGGCAGTTCACGCGGGGCCAGCAGGCTGCGCGCGGCGATGTCGGCCCCCAGCAGCAACACGCCACCGGCCAGGGCCGACAGCGCCAGCAGCGGCCCATGACGCACCACCACGGCGCGGCGCACCAGGTGCGGCGCCACCAGGCCCACAAAGGCCACCAGGCCGGCTTGCGCCACTGCCGTGCCGGTGGCCAGCGCCATCAGCACCACCAAGGCCAGGCGCACGCGGGGCAGCGGCAGGCCCAGGCTGGCGGCGCTGTCTTCGCCCAGCACCAGGGCGTCCAGCGCACGCGCCAGCAGCAGCGACAGCGGCAAGCCCAGCGTCAGCGCCGCGGCCAAGGTGGCCACGCTGGCCCATCCGAGAAAACTGGTGCTGCCCAGCAAGAACACCTGCTTGCCGCGCAAGGCCTCGGGCGACAGCAAGATCACCACGTCGGCCAAGGCCGTCAGCAGCACGCCCACCACCACACCGGCCAGCAGCAGCACCATGGGCCGCCCGGCGCCGCGCGCCAGCACCAGCGTCAGCGCCATGCCCAGCAGCGCGCCGGTGAAGGCCGCGCCGACAAGGCCCAGGCGCATCAGCGCGCCCGCTGCTGCCAGGCCCATGGATGCACCCAGCAAGCCGCCTGCTGCCAGCACCAGCACGACACCCAGGCCCGCCCCGGCGGCAGAGCCCAGCAGGTAGGGGTCGGCCAGCGGGTTGCGGAACAAGCCCTGCGCCAGCGCCCCGGCCAGGCCCAGCAAAGCGCCGCACAGCAGCGCCCCCAGCGTGCGCGGGGCGCGGATGGCGCTGATGAGCGCGGCGTCGTCACCCCAGGCCAGCGACCAGCCCTCGGGCCCCGCCGCCAGGCCCAGCAGCAGCAGCAGCGCGGCGGCGGCAGTCAGCACACCGGCCAGGCCCAGCGGTGTCAACCCGCGCGCGGCGGCACGGGCTGCGGGGGCTGCGGGGGCTGCGGGGGCGGTGGTCGGCGCGGCCAGCGGCGCTGTCTTCATGGTGCGATTTTGCCCAGCCCGGCCAGGCAGTCGGCGATGGCCTCGGCCGCCTCGCCCAGCCGGGGGCCGGGGCGCACGAGACTGTCCCAGGCGGCGGGCGCCAGTCCGCAAGTGCGCTTCATCTGCAAAGCCTTCAGCGTGGACCAGCCCGGGCGCGCCGGCATGTCGGCCAGCGCGCGGGCGCTGGCCAGCACCACGTCGGGCTGGGCGCGGATCACGAACTCGGGGTTGAGCTGCGGAAACGGCCCCAGCGCCGCCGGCACCA
>JANOLY010000284.1:0-3456 GCA_031420055.1 Burkholderiales bacterium
GGGCGCGTTGCTGAACGGCGGCTGCTCCTCGAAGATGGTCACCGACAGCGCGTTCTTGGCCTCGGGCAGCGAGACCAGCGGCCCCGGCGCCGGGTACAGGTAGAAGTGCTGCGGGGGCAGGTAGTCGATCTTCTTCATCGCGTCGAGCAGCAGATTGCCCTCAAGGCCGATGGCGCCGACCCAGACGAAGTCGGGCTTGGCATCCTTGATGCGGTTGGCGATGGGACCAAAGTCGCGGTTGCCGAAGTCCCACTCCAGGAACAGCACCTCGGTCAGGCCGCGCTTCTTCAGCACTTCGCGCGCGCCGGCGCTCATGAACTGGATCGACGGGAACTTGCTCGTCACCACAGCCACGGTCTTCGGCGGCTTGGGGCCGGCGGCGAGCGCGTCGAACACGGTGCCCGGCACCGTCACCCCGGGGTCGGAGCCTAGCGACCAGGCCGGGAAGGACATCTCGTATTTGGCCAGCGCCGGGATGCCGAAGGTATGGTGGACCAGCACCTTGCCGTAGCGCTGCGCGACACCCATCGCCGAGAGGATGGCACCGGTGGCGTAGGGGCCCATCAGCAGGTCGACCTTGTCGGCCGTGACCAGCTGCTCGTACAGCGTGCGCGCCAGGTCGGGCTTGGACTGATCGTCCTTCAGCGTCCACTCGAGCGGGCGGCCCAGCCAGCCGCCGCGCTTGTTGGCCTGCTCGACGTAGATCTCACCGACTATTCTGTGGACCTGTGCCGTGGCCGACAGCGGCCCGGTCAGCGCCAGCGTGCTGCCGATGCGGATCGGCTTGGGCTGTGCCTTCGCCAGGCCCGATGCGGCGGCAATGCCAGCCACGCTGGCGCCAAGCACGGTGCGGCGGGTGATGGGATGCGGGTTCATGGCGTGTCTCCTTCTGTTGTCGTGGGCGGTCAGGGATGGGTCAGACTCTCAGCCTCAGTTCGGGGGCTCGGCTTTTGTCAGTCGGCCTTCAAGCCGGCGGCGCGAATGAGCCGGGTCCAGCGCTCCAGGTCGCGCTGGTGCATGGCGCGCGATTCGTCGGCATTCAGGGGCAACGGGCGGCCACCGGCCTTGGTGAAGGTGTCCTTCACCTCGGGCAAAGCGGCGACACGCGCGAGTTCGGCGCGCAGCTTCGGTGGGTGCCAGGTCGAAGAAGACATCGACGCGGCCGCCCAGCAGGTCCTGGTACGCCGCCTGCGCGCCGCGGTAGGGCACATGCAGCAACTCCACGCCGGCCTGGTGCCACAGCGCGGCAGCGATCACATGCTGGCCCGAGCCATTGCCGGCTGAGGCATAGCAGAACCCACGCGGCTGTGCCTTGGCCTTGGCGATCAGGTCCGCCAGCGATGCCACCGCCAGGTCCTTGCGGCCCATCAGCGTGTAGCTGTAAGCCACCGCGTTGCCCACCGGCTCGAAGTCGCGCAGCGGGTCGTAGGGCAGGCTCGGGTACAGGCCGACGTTGAGCACCATGTTCGACACCGAGCCAACCAGCAAGGTGTAGCCATCGGGCGCTGCCTTGGCCACCGCGTCGGTGCCCACCAGCGTGCCCGAGCCCGGACGGTTCTCGACCACCACGCTCTGACCCAGGCCCTTGCCCATGTGCTCGGCCAGCGTGCGGCCGACGAAGTCGAAGCCGCCGCCTGGCGGCTGCGGCACGACGAACTTCAGCGGCTTGTTGGGGAAGTCGGCTTGGGGTTGGGCTTGGGCTTGCGGTTGTGCGGCGCCTGTGGCTGCCGCAGCGGCCAAGCTAGAAAGGAGGATGTCGCGTCGCTTCATGGTCACCGCTCCAGTTCGCCGCCGGCCAGCCAGCTCGCGCCACGGCGATACAGCTCCTCGACCACCGGGCCCTTGAGCATCGGCATGTCGAGCTTGACCGTGTAGCCGATGCCGGTCTGGATGTACGCCAGGTGGCGGTAGCCCGCCGGGAAAGTCGCCAACTTCGCCGCGTCAAGCGTGGGCGCTGCGGCCGGGTCGGAATTCGAAACGGGGTCGATGCGGTCCTTCTCGTAGATCGGCTGGCGGTGCAGCAGCTTCCACTCGCCTTCGTGCTTGACGACGAAATCGTAGAAGCGGCCGGTGCAGACGATGTCGCACATCACGCCTTCCACCAGACCGCGCTGCGAGATCGTCATCTTGGTCTGCGCGATTGCCCTGTCCCCGCAGTCGCCCCCCACGTCGATCGCCGAGCCGCCCAGAAAGTGCAGGATGCTGACGCCCTTGTCCCAGCCCTCCCGGGTGACGCGGATGAACTCGGCAAAAGGACCCTGGAACCAGGTCGCCATCATCACGCCGTCGGGGTGCCAGACGGTGGCAAAGCGCGCCCAGTCGCCGGCGTCGCGCCAGACGGCCCAGCGTTCGAGCATGCGGCGGATCAGCAGTTCGTCTTGCAAGGTGACGTTCACAACAGCGTTCACAGCGGCTTTCTTCCTTGGGCGCCAGGGCGCGCCTTGTTGAGCACGAATTCGAAGTCCAGCGTGTAGAAGGGCACGGCACTGGTGCTGCCGTCGGGCGCTGTGCCCGGCGCGTGTTCCACCCAGTTTGCAACCAGCGAACTGCGCTCGCCGAAAACGGCGTCGGAGTCCAGGTACTGTCCACCTTCGCGGAAGACATGGGTGCTCAAGGTCTCAAAGCCCGGCGCACTGATGATGAAGCGCAGATGCGCCGGCCGCCAGGGGTGTCGCCCCAGTTGCTGCAGCAGCCGGCCGACCGGGCCGTCATGCGCAATGGCGCAGGGCTCGGCCAGGATCGAGCGGAAGTGGAAGCCACCGTCGGCGCCACTGCTGAGCACGGCGCGCGCACGATGCGCGGGGTGGTCGGCACGCTGCACGTCGTAGAAGTCTTCGCTGTCCGACTGCCAGACCTCAAGCCGCGCGCCGGAGATGGCCTGGCCGTCCAATGCGCGCACGCGGCCGCGCACGAAGCAGGGTAGGCCGGCGGCGCCGTGGGCCACGTCGGTGCCATGAGGGACGTGGGGAACGTGTGGCGCGGCTTCGATATGCAACCGCCCCGGCACGCTGGCCTCGGTGCAATCCGCAGGCCTGCGCTGGTTCATGGCCGTGACCAGCATGGACAGGCCCAGCACGTCGGACAGCAGCTTGAATTCCTGCCGCTGCGCGCTGCTGATCTGCCCCACCTCGGTCAGGAACTGCATGGCGTCGGTCCATTCGGACTCGCTCAGTCTGACCTCGCGGGCGAAGGCATGCAGGTGCTGCACCAGGCTCGTCGTCACCTCACGCAAACGCGCACCCCGCGCCTGCGCATGACGGGCAATCACGGCCTGCGTGATGGTGTCTTCGTCGATGTTGAGCATGCCAGTGGGCCCTGGGTTCGTCCTTGCGACAACGCCGCGCCGCGACTCTAGACTCGGCCGCACCGGCGTCAAAGCGCGCCACGACAAAGCTTCTTTCCGCGCACCGGAAAACTCCGGGTAAACATGGATCGTTGACCGAGCATGGATCGTTG
>JANOLY010000285.1:0-8722 GCA_031420055.1 Burkholderiales bacterium
GCGCTATTTCTTGGGTCATGGCGCGCGGGTTAACGCTCCGTATCGCCAAAGTTGGCGGCACGGGGCCTCACTTCAATGCACGAGTGACGGGGAAAAACCGCGGTCGCGAAATGCCCTGGACTGCGCTGGCCCGCAAAAAGGCGGGAACTAGCGGCGCAGCGTTGGCGCGTGCGCTGGGCGGGGCCGGGCGGGTTTGGATGTCGGCGTCTGCCCGGCAGGCCGCGGATCGCGCGGCGATGCCCCTATGACCACCGCAGCCGCTGCGGCATGAAGCCGGGGCCAGGGTGGGACATGTTGGGTGGGAGACGGGGACGACATCCAGTGCGCGGCTTTGCCTGACGCGGGTGGGAGGCAACGGCCCCCAGGAGGGGTGTTGTCTTCCACCGTAAATTTTTCGGTGCTTCGCTGAACGAAGCGGTGGGTTCTTCTTCGACTCTCTGTCGCCTGGGCTCACTCCCCGCCGGGTCACTTGGGCAACCACGGCCTGGGCGCTCGTCAAAGGCGCTGCATCACCTGTTGCCGCTGGCGTCAATCCGCCTTCGGCAAGCCCACGATAGCGCGTTGTGTGCCCGGGTAAACTCCGATAAATCAAGCACTTACCGCACAAACGTGAGACGGCGCAGTATAGATGGCAAAAGTGCCGAGGACAGCGACCCCGCGGCAGCGCAGGTGCGCAGGCTCACGGTGGGCGAAGAATCGGCCGGCCAGCGTCTGGACAACTACCTGCTGCGCATCCTCAAAGGCGTGCCCAAGACGCATGTCTACCGGGTGATCCGCTCGGGCGAGGTGCGCGTGAACAAGGGCCGCGCCGATGCCGACACGCGGGTGGCCCTGGGCGACGAGATCCGTGTGCCGCCGGTGCAAGTACCCAGCAAGCCGCAGATCGTGGTGCCGGCACGCGAATTTCCGGTGCTGTTCGAGGACGAGCACCTGCTGGCCATCAACAAGCCCGCCGGCGTGGCCGTGCATGGGGGCAGTGGCGTGAGTTCGGGCGTGATCGAACAACTGCGGCGCGCCCGACTGAATCAGGGAGAAGGCGCGCGCTTTCTTGAACTGGTGCACCGGCTGGACCGCGAGACCTCGGGCGTGCTGTTGCTGGCCAAGAAGCGCAGTGCGCTCACGGCGCTGCAAGGGCAGTTCCGGGCCCGCGACACCGGCAAGGTCTACTCGGCGCTGGTCTTCGGTGCCTGGCCGGCGAGTCTGAAGGTCATCGACCTGCCGCTGCACAAGACCCACGACGCCGCCGGCGAGCGCCAGGTGCGTGTGGTCAGCCCGACGCACGACGACGGTCTGCGGTCAATCACACTGGTGAAGGTGGTGCGCCAGTTGGCCACGACGACGCTGCTGGACGAGACCATCAAGACCGGCCGCACGCACCAGATTCGCGTGCACCTGGCGCATTCGGGCCACCCGATCGTGGGCGACCCGAAGTACGGCGATTTCGCGCTCAACAAGGCCTTTGGCCGCGAACGCCACTTCGCGCGCATGTTCCTGCACGCGCGCCAGCTGGCCTTTGACCACCCTGGCAGTGGTGAGCGCATCACGCTGGTCGCGCCCTTGCCGACCGACTGCGAGACCTTGCTGAAAATCCAATGACCCGACGCTTCGACCTCATCGCCTTCGACTGGGACGGCACGCTGTTCGACAGCACCGGGCTGATCGTGCGTTGCATTCAGTCGGCCTGCCGCGATCTGGGCGTGACCGTGCCCAGCGATGTCGACGCGGCCTACGTCATCGGCCTGGGCCTGCATGACGCGCTGCGCCATGTCACGCCCGACCTGCCGCCCGAGCGTGTCAACGAACTCGGCCGCCGCTACCGCCACCACTACCTGGCGCGCCAGCACGAGCTGGCGCTGTTTGAAGGCACGCTGGACATGCTGCACGCGCTGCGCCAGCGCCAGCACCAACTGGCCGTGGCCACGGGCAAAAACCGCGCGGGGCTGGACCACGCGCTGGCCCAGTCCGAGCTGCGGGGCCTGTTCGACGCCACCCGCACCGCCGACGAAACCGCCAGCAAGCCCCACCCGTTGATGCTGCAAGAGTTGATGGCGCAGCTGGGTGTGTCGCCCGAGCGCACCTTGATGATCGGCGACACCACGCACGACTTGCTGCTGGCCAGCAACGCCGGCACGGCCCGCGTCGCGGTGAGCTACGGCGCCCACGACAGCAGCGCCTTCGACTGCCACGAGCCCTTGTTCGTGGCCCACAGCACGCGCCAACTGCACGACTGGCTGCTGGCCAACGCCTGATGCACGGCGACGACACCGCAGCGCTGCCGCTGTGCCCCTCGGCCGCGTTGCCCGACGGCGGCCGCGCCTGGGTCTGGGACGTGCTTCAGTACGGCCAGCCCGCCCGCGCCTTCGTGCTGCGCTTTGAGGGCCAGGCGCGGGCCTACATCAACCGCTGCTTGCATGTGCCGGTCGAGCTGGACTGGCAGCCCGGCGAATTCCTGGACGCCGATCGCCGCTTCATCATCTGCGCCGTCCATGGCGCCACCTACGAGCCCGCCGACGGCCGCTGCGTTGGCGGCCCCTGCGGCCGCGGCCGCTTGACGCCGGTGGACGTGGCCGAGAAGGCCGGCCAGGTGTATTGGTATCCTTCCCGCGACATCCGGCCTGTGCCGCCCACGACCCCGCGCGCCGCATCCGCCGACGAAAGCCCTGCATGAACCCGAACGACGACGTCCCCAGCCCGCCATCGCCGCGGCCCACCGATCCCATGCCTGAAGCCTTTGCAGCCGCGTCTGCGCCGGCCCCGTCTGCCCCGGCCCCGTCTGCGCCCGCGCCGGCATCCGCGGGGGCTGCACGAAGCAGCCTCGAAGGCTCGCTGGAGCGGCTGGCGCGCGAGTTGCTGCTGCAGCAACGCAGCGAACGCCGCTGGCGCGTCTTCTTTCGTCTGGCCTGGCTGGGCCTGGCGCTGGCCGTCGCCTGGGGTTTGATGTCGCAACGCCTCTTGCCCACGGCGCCCACCACGCGGCACACGGCGTTGGTGGAGGTGCGTGGCGAGATCGGCCCTGAAGGCTCGAACAGCGCCGAGGCGCTGGTGTCAGCGCTCAAGAGCGCGTTTGAAGACAGCACCGCCGTGGCCGTGGTGCTGCGCATCAATTCACCCGGCGGCAGCCCGGTGCAAAGCGGCATCGTCTACGACGAAATCCGCCGCTTGAAGGCCAAGCACAACAAGAAGGTCTACGCGGTGGTCGAAGAGGTCTGCGCCTCGGGGGCCTACTACATTGCCGTGGCTGCAGACGAGATTTATGTCGACAAGGCCAGCATCGTGGGCAGCATCGGCGTGTTGATGGACGGCTTTGGCTTCACTGGTCTGATGGACAAACTGGGCATCGAGCGCCGCTTGCTCACCGCCGGCGACAACAAGGGCATGCTCGACCCCTTCAGCCCGCAAAGCGAGAAGCAAACCGCCTATGCCAAGCTGATGATCAACCAGATCCACCAGCAGTTCATCAAGGTGGTGAAGGAAGGCCGCGGCGAACGCCTGAAGGAGTCGCCAGACACCTTCTCGGGCCTGTTCTGGAACGGCGAAGAAGCGGTTCGCATCGGCCTGGCCGACAAGATCGGCAACCTGGATTTCGTGGCGCGCGAGGTCATCAAGGCCGAAAACATCGTCGACTACACGCCGCACGACAACGTTGCCGAGCGGCTGGCCAAGCGCTTCGGCGCGGCGGTGGGTGCGGGGGCTGTCAAGGCGCTGCGCGAACTCGCGCCGCTGCGTTGACGCGGCCGCCACCACCCCCATGTCCGAGCGTTTGGCGGTACTGCCGCATTATCTGTTGCCCAAGCAGGCGCTGACCCGCTTTGCCGGCTGGGTGGCCGGCGCGCGCGGCGGCAGCGCCACCACGGCACTGATCCGCTGGTTCATCAAACGCTACGGCGTGAACATGGCCGAGGCCGCGCAGGCCGACCCCGCCGCCTACGCCAGCTTCAACGAGTTCTTCACGCGCGCGCTGCGGCCCGGCGTGCGGCCACTGGCCACGGCGGACTGGCTGTGCCCGGTGGACGGCGCCATCAGCCAGTTCGGCGCCGTCCACGACGGGCGCATCTTCCAGGCCAAGGGCCATGACTACAGCGCCACGGCGCTGTTGGGCGGCGACGGCGCGCTGGCGGCGCACTTTCACGGCGGCCACTTCGCCACGCTGTACCTGGCGCCCAAGGACTACCACCGCATCCACATGCCCTGCGCCGGGCGGCTGCTGCGCATGGTCCATGTGCCGGGCGAGCTGTTCTCGGTCAACCCCACCACGGCCCGCGGCGTGCCCGGGCTGTTTGCGCGCAATGAGCGTGTGGTGTGTGTGTTTGACGCCGAGCAAGGCCCCTGGGTGATGGTGCTGGTGGGTGCCACCGTGGTGGGCAGCATGGCCACGGTGTGGCACGGTGTGGTCAACCCACCGCGGCCGGGCCAGGTGCGCGAATGGGCCTACCAGGAGCAGGCCATCGATCTGCCCCGCGGCGCCGAGATGGGCCGCTTCTTGCTGGGCTCGACCGTGGTGATGCTGTTCCCGGCCGGGCCACTGCACTTCAACCCGGCCTGGGCGCCGGGTGGTGCGATCCAGATGGGCCAGGCCATGGCCTCGCGGGGATGAGCGCCGCAAGACGGCACGCCGCGCTGTGACTTCCAAGCCCGCCGCCTGGGCCCATGTGCTCTTGTGGGTGGTACCGGCGCTGTGGTCCAGCAACTACCTCATCGCGCGGCTGGCCCATGGCGTGGTCAACCCGCACGTGCTGGCGCTGGGGCGCTGGTCGCTGGCTCTGGCGCTGATGCTGCCCTTTGTGGGCGCCGCGCTGTGGCAGCAGCGGCCGGCACTGCGCCGCGAAGGGTGGCAACTGCTGGTGCTGGGCGGCTGCGGCATGTACATCTGCGGCGCTTGGGTCTACCTGGGCGGGCAGGGCACCAGCGCCACGAACATTGCGCTGATCTACGCCGCCACGCCCGTGGCCATTGCCGTGGCAGGTATGAAGCTGCTGCACGAACGCATGTCGATGCCCCAGCGTGGCGCCGTGGTGTTGGCGCTGCTGGGGGTGCTGGTGGTGATTGCCCAGGGCGACCCGGGCCAGCTTTTGGCGGTGCGCCTGGGGGCGGGCGATGGCTGGATCGTCGCAGCGGCCGTCGCGTGGACGGCCTACTCGGTGCTGCTCAAGCGCTGGCCCTCGGCGCTGGGGCCGGCACCGCGGCTGGCGGCCATCATCGCCGGGGGCATCGTGGTGTTGTTGCCCTTCACGCTGCTGGAACTGGCCACCGCGCCACCCCTGCCTTTCAGTGCTGCCGCAGCCGGCCTGGTGGTGCTGGCCGCCGTCGTGCCCGGGGTGCTGAGCTACACCGCGTATTCGTACTTGCAGCGCGAACTGGGCGCGGCGCGCACGGCGCTGCTGCTGTACCTGTCGCCGGTGTATGGCGCTGTGGGGGCCTGGCTTGTGCTGGGGGAGCGGCCGGGCTGGTACCACCTGGCCGGGGCGGCGTTGATCCTGCCCAGCATTTGGCTGGCCACACGCGGCGGCGGGCGCGGCCGGGCCTGAGCGCCGCCCGGCGGATTCAGCCGAACAGCCCGGGCGCGCGCGCCGCGTCGTCAGCGTCGTCGCTGTAGAAGCACGACGGACACACTGCGCGGTAGCTTTCGTTGCCGCCGATGACGACTTGCTCGCCTTCCTTGACGCGCCGGCCCTGGCTGTCGATACGCAGGTTCATCGAGGCCTTGCGCGCGCAGGCGCAGATGGTCTTCATCTCTTCCAGGTCGTCGGCCAATGTCAGCAGCGCCAGCGCGCCGGGGAAGCCTTCGCCGCGGAAGTCGCTGCGCAAGCCGTAGCAGATGACGGGCAGGCGGTGTGCATGCGCCAGCCGGTGCAACTGGCGCACCTGCTCGGGGCTGAGGAACTGCGCCTCGTCGATGAGCACGCAGGCCAGCCCCGGGCCCAGGTGGACGGCGTCAAACACCGTGTCCGGCCCAAAGGTCTCGGTGGTGCGCTGCAGGCCCAGGCGCGAGCCGATCACGCCTGCGCCGGCGCGGTTGTCGTGCGCGGCGGTGAACAGCCGCACCTGCATGCCGCGCTCTTCGTAGTTGTGGGCGATTTGCAGCAGCGCGGTCGACTTGCCCGCGTTCATGGCGGCGTAGCGGAAGAACAGTTTGCTCATGGGCGACGTCAGCCCACCAGCAGACCGCGCCGCTCGATGAAGCGCACCACCTCGTCTACGCCAGCCTGCGTGCGCAGGTTGGTCATCACGTAGGGCCGCCGCGCCTGCTCGCCCGCATGGTCGGGCCGCATGCGCTGGGTGTCGGCCTCCATCACCGCCAGGCTGGCGCGCACGTGGGGCGCGAGGTCGGTCTTGGTGATGCCCGGTCCGCCCTTGCGCGGAATCTTCTCGCCACCGGCCACGTCGATGACGTAGAGCGTCAGGTCGATCAGCTCGGGGCTGAAGGTGGCGGCCAGGTTGTCGCCGCCGCTTTCGATGAAGACGATGTCGGCGTCGGGGAACTTCTCCAGCATGCGGTCCACCGCTTCGAGGTTGATCGAGGCGTCTTCGCGGATGGCGGTGTGCGGGCAGCCGCCGGTTTCCACGCCCACGCGCAAGGGCGGCAGGCGCTTGCTGCGGCCCTTGATGCGGTGCAGGGGGGAGGTGGGTGAGGCGGCAAGTGAAGTGGCGAGTGCGGTCGTCATGAGCTGAACAGCCTGGAGTATTGGGTTTCGTGCTGTGCCGACAAGATGGCCAGCATGGGTGTGAATGCAAAGCGTGTGCCGTCATCGCGGGCGATGGCCTCGTCGACGGCCGCCGGCACCAGCCACGCCAATTGGCCCAGCAGCTGCTGGTCTTGCAGCCACTGGGCTGCTTGCTTGGCGCTGGTGACCAGGCCGGACTCGACCGCGGCCTCCAGGCCCTCTGAATAGCTGAAGCCGCCCACGGGCAGTGCTGGCGAGGCCAGCCAGATCAGTTGCAGCAGCGTGGCGGCCTGCGCAGCATCCGCGGCCGCGTCGGCGTCGGCGTCAGTGGTCGTGCTCGCCATGGCCGTGTCCACAGCCCGGCCCGTGGACATGCGGCGCCGGTGCGGCGCGCACTGCGATGGGCACCGGCCGCGCCGCCACGGGTGCAGCAGCGGCGTGCTCGTGAGGGTGGTCATGGTCGTCGTGACTGTGGCCGTGAGCGTGGCCGTGGTCGTGGCCGTGAGCATGACCATGGTCGTGGCCCTGCGTGGCCGCCGCGTAGGCCCCGCTCTCGGGTTCGAAGGCACCTTGCTCTTCGGTCACGATGAGATGCATGCCACGCAGCATCTCGGCCAACACAGGGTCGGACTCCAGCTTCAGGTGGTCGGCCTGCAACTCCAGCGGCACGTGGCGGTTGGCCAGGTGGTAGGCCGCGCGCAGCAGGTCGCGAGGCGTGCCGTGCTGGCTGCAAGCACGCACCACCAGAACGGCTTGTGGCGCGGCCAGCACGCGCAGCAGCGAGCCGTCTTCGACCACGGCCACATCACCCCCGCGCAGCACCGTGCCGCGGGGCAGCATGAAGCCCAGTTGGCGGCCGGCCGAGTCGAGCGCGTCGAAGCGGCTTTTCTGGCGCAGGTCCCAGGTCAGTTCGACCTGCGCGGCGCGGCGCAGTAGCGCCACAGCCAGGCCCTGGGCCTGGGGGATGAGTTTATTGACGATCAGCATGGGGCGATTGTGGCCGCAGCCGTGGCGGCGCCCAGAAAAAAGCCCGCTCGGGGCGGGCTTTGCACAGCGGCGGCAGGGCGCTCAGGCTTGCCTGGAGCGCTGGCGGCGCCACAGCAGGCCCACCACACCCAGGCCCGCAGCGAACATGGCGTAGGTGGACGGCTCGGGCACCACCGACACCTCGATCAACTGGCCACGAACCTCCCCGCCCCCAAAGTTGGTCGTGTGGACGTTGACGTAGCTCAGGCCGTTGCGCAGCATGTCCAGCAAGGACAGGTTGACGTACGGGCCATTACTGAACAGCGCGACGGGCGCCGCCACGGTGTTGCCGCCCACCAGCAAGGTGCCGCCGGCGTTGAAGTTGGCAAAGGGCGCGTTTGCCAGATTCACGCGAACAGGGCCGTTTTCTGTGGTGTTGCCTGCGCCATGAATGTGGAACCCCGTGGCAACACCAGTCAGACCAAACACCGACAACGCAAAGTTGTAGGTGTCGTCGGCCAGGGTCAGGGTGTCCTTGTCGTCGTAGTCCAGGATGGCCGTGCCGGTGGCCGTTGCAGCATTGGCAGGCACTTCCTTGAAGCCGGCCAAGGCCGCATTGAACGTGAAGACGAGCGCGTGCGACGCGGTGGGAACAGCCATCAGTGCCGACAGCGTGAGCGCACAAGCAAGCGACTTGAACACGGCAACTCCAATTCAGAGCGGAAGGGTCAGAACAGGGCCAAGGGTAGGGCGTTCCGGCGTGCGCGCCAAGCTCGGATACCAGGGCACGACCCCCCTAAATCGGGGGCGCTGGACAAATTTCTTGCCGGCGCCTGACCGCCGGACCGCGCGATCTGCCTATTCGGTCGGCTGGACCTGGTACCTGCGCCACCGGCGAGCGGCTGCTGCCGCTGGTGGTCCACGCCCTGGGCGTCTCCTTCGACACGGCCGAACCGGACACCGAGGAGTTGGTGTGCGCACTTGCGCCGCTGTCGGCCTGGTTGGTGCTGGACAACTGCGAACACCTGCTCGACGAGGTGGTGGCCATGCTGGGCCCGTTGCTGCAGCGCGCGCCCGGCCTGCGCTGGCTGGCG
>JANOLY010000286.1:0-1555 GCA_031420055.1 Burkholderiales bacterium
GCGAGTTGCTGCAGGGCCTGCAGCACATCGGCCACCAGCAACCCGGGCAGCGCGGGGGACAGGCCGCGCTCGGCCAGCGCGGCCACGGCGCCGGCTGCTGCGGCTTGCGGCAGGAAGTCGTGCGCGTCGAAGCGTTCGCCGCGCAGGGCCACGAACAGGTCGCCCGCGCGCAGCGTGCGGGAGTCGCTGTGCACACGTTGGAACGTGGTGCTGCCCACGCTGTGCTGATCACCCACCAACACGCTGCCGGGCAACAAGGCATGCGCCTGGGCCAGGGTCATCATGCCTGGGCCTGCGCGCGCAGTGCCAGGGCGCTGTGCGCCTGGGCCAGGTCGGAAAAGGGACGCCGCTGGCCCGCCACTTCCTGGGTGTCCTCGTGGCCCTTGCCGGCCAGCAACACCACGTCACCGGCGCAGGCGCGGGCAATGACGTCGGCAATCGCGGCGCCGCGGTCGACGATGACTTCGACCTCGTCGTGCCCGCCGACGTCTGAACAGCCGGCCAGGATTTGCGCCAGGATCAGCTCGGGCGCCTCATTGCGCGGGTTGTCGCTGGTCAGCACCACCTGGTCGGCGCCGCGCGCGGCCACCGCACCCATCATCGGGCGCTTGCTGGCGTCACGGTTGCCGCCGCAGCCGAACACACACCACAGCCGCCCGCCGCGCGCCGTGGCCAGGGGGCGCAGGGCCAGCAAGACCTTCTCCAAGGCGTCGGGCGTGTGGGCGTAGTCCACCACCACTTCCAGGCCGGCACCCACCACGCGCTCCAGGCGGCCGGGCACCGGCGTCGCGCGGGCAGCCGCCGCCGCGGCCTCGGCCAGCGGCACGCCGAGCGCACGCAGCCCGCCGATGACGACCAGCAGGTTGCTGGCGTTGTAGTCGCCGATCAGGGTCGTGGCCAGCGCCACCTGCTGCTGGCCTTCCACCACGTCCAAGGCCAGGCCGTCGCCGGCATAGCGCAGGGCGGTGGCGCGCAGGCGCGCCGGACGCTGCAGCGACACCGTCCACACCTCGACAGCGCCGCCCTGCAGTTCGTCAGCCAGTAAGGCGCCATGCTCGTCGTCGATGTTGATCACCGCCGCGCGCAGGCCGGGCCACGAGAACAGCGTGCGCTTGGCGGCCCAGTAGCCTTGCATGCTGCCGTGGTAGTCGAGGTGGTCGCGCGTGAAGTTGGTGAACAGCGCGACGTCGATGGCGGTGGCCGCCAACCGGTGTTCGGCCAGGCCGATGGACGAGGCCTCCAGCGCACAGGCCGCAAAGCCCTGGTCCACGAAGTCGCGCAGCGCGGCGTGCACAGCCACCGCATCGGGCGTGGTCAATCCGGTGGACTGCACGGCGCCCGCCGCCGGCTCGCCCGTGCCCAGCGTGCCCATCACACCGCAGCGCCGGCCCAGCCGCGTCAGCGCCTGGGCTGTCCACCACGCCGTGCTGGTCTTGCCGTTGGTGCCGGTGGTGGCCACGATGTCGAGCCGGCTGCCGGGCCGGCCGAAGTACAGGTCGGCGATGGCGCCAGCGGCCGCCTTCAGGCCCGCCAGCGTGGCCACGCGCGGGTCGTC
>JANOLY010000287.1:0-2611 GCA_031420055.1 Burkholderiales bacterium
CGCCGGCGGCTCCAGCGCCTTGGGCACCGTCGTCATGCGCATCGCCTGCATGAAATGGTCCAGGCGGTGCGGGCCACCATGCGCTGGGCATGTGGACGGTGCTCACGGTCACCTGAGGCATGATGCAGCGTGGCGCGCCGGGCGAATCTGCGCATCGACCTTGCAAGGAGACTCACCATGACCCCCGACACCCCACCGCCCGAGGGCGAACTCAACAAGCTGATCGACGAGCAGCTTGAACTCGCGGCGGCCAAGATCCCTGCCCTGAAGCCGGCCGTGGTGCACCCCTCACCGGTAGACCATGAGGAACGCCAGGCTGCCCACGCCACGCTCGAAGACGTGCTGCTCGGCAACGCGGTGCCGACGCCAGAGATGCTGGAAGAACTGGCCGTGCTCGACGCTGCACCCGAGCTGAGCGAAGAGGAGCTGGCGCGCCAGGCGCTGGCCGACGGTGGTGCCGACGGCGACCCGGCCACACCCGAGTAGCGGCTGCTTGCCCTTGAGCTGCCGTTTGACGCCGACTACGTTGGGCCCGCGAGCCCCCCGAGGAAACGAGCGGCCTGAGCGCGCATCCCTTGCGAGATTGCCTCCCAGGTGCGAGGGGGAAAGTCCTGAGGCAGTGTGCGGCTGATCTGGTCCAGGGCCGGTTCGACGCGTTCGCCCAGGCGAACCATCGCGGCCCACACCGGGCGGCCTCCGTGCTTCATGGCCAGCGCGTGCCAGTGCCGTGGCTCGATGTCGACGAAGTGCCAGTGCGCGTTCTTCGAGCGCAGTGCCATTGCCGGGCCCGCCTTGCGCCAGCGAATCTGGTTGCCCCCGTCGCCCACATAGGGGAACACAGAGAGCACGTCGTACAGCGGTGTGGTGATGTAGGTGTCGCCGCGCTCCAGGAAGATCGAGTAGTTCTTGGCGTGCCCGTCGGTTGCGCCCATGAGCCAGAAGGCGAGTTGGGTCAGGGCGAAGGACTGTCGGTCGCCGCCGTCCGCGCTGCCGGCCAGCAGCCGCATGCATTCGGCGATGCCGGGGCCGCCGTCACCCTCGTACTTCTGGCTCGGTGGCATGCCCAGCGCCTGGCAGAAGTCTTCCTGCGGCAGCCGAGCGATCCAGTCCTGGCCGCGCTCACCCACCTGCCGGGCGCGGTCGATCCGGGTCACGACCAGGGCCTTCTGGTCCTCGAAGCGCCACATCTCGGTCGGCGCCACGGGCAGTTGCAGGTAGTACAGGATCTGCGCGCAAAGCCACTCGTTCTCGATCGAGTCACCCAGATCCACGCGCCGGCTGCCGCCCACGAGGCCCAGCGGCAGCTTCAGGATGTGCGTCGTGGGCGTGGCGCCGAGCGGCCGGTGCCAGCTCTTGTTCGTGAAGAGCAGCGCCGTCTTCTCCTGGGCGCCGGCCAGCGAGATGCGGATGAGATCGTCGTCCTGTGTCTGGTCGAGCAGGGCTTGCGAGGGTGTGGCGCGCAGCACCTCGGCGACCTGGTGCTCGCTCAAGGGCTCGCCGGTGATCTCGTCCCAGCCTTGGGGTAGGGCGCCCACGGGGAGCAGCTGCACGGCGCCCACGCAGTCTCTGCCGACGGCCTGCAGAAGCTCGAACACCCCGCTCGACTTCGTCTTGAAGCGGCGCGCGATGCGCTCGCGGATCTTCTCGTTGTCGGGCAGGAGGTTGTCGAAGTAGTTGGCCACGACCGGGCCGCGGATCTCCAGCGCCGATGTGATGGGAAGCGACAGCGACAGCGACCGCCGCTTGGGCGAGTCGAGCCACGTCTTGTCGTACGTGAGGCGGTGCGAGCCGCGATCGACGCTCCAGGTGCCGACGAGCTCGCCATTCATCCAGATGGCCAGGCCCCTGCTCACCAGCTGCCCTTCTTGACCTTGCCTTGTTCGGGGGTGGCGTCAGCCTGGGCATCGCGGATCACGAAGCCAGCGCCCAACGCACCCAGCACCTGCATGATCTGCTGCAGGCTGACCGAGCCGGGGTTGGCCTCGATCTCCACCACACGCGCCTGGGTCACGCCGATCAACACGCCAAGACGGGCCTGCGTCAGGCCGTGCTTCTTTCGCAGCGAACGAAGCTGGTGGCGCAGCTGTTCGGCAGTCTTGAGGAGGTGGTCCATGGCCGTGTATTGCGTGCGAGTTCGACCTCAGCAGAATACAAGTTTACGCCTATGTTGTCAGAATACAAGCCAAAGCTGATACGTGGAAGCAACAAGCTCAGGCTTGTATCCGCGAGAAACAAGAATGGGCGGATACGAGGGTTTCACGCTCGCTCGCGCATCGGGCAGGCCAGCTCACGGCGACCGCTGACCACCTCTTTGCCGCTGCCGCCCGCGCATCTGCGCCAGCGGCCGCTTGCCCTTCAACTGGCGCTCGATGCCGTCGTTGAGCTGGCTGCGCAGCGCCAGCACTTCCTGCACGTGGCCATAGGCGCCGGGGAAACGCAGGTCCAGCCACAGCCACAACGTGCAGGCGCGCAGCGCCTGCTCCATGGCTTCGAGGCGGCTGTGGCCGTCGACCTGTTCCAGGAACCACGGCGTGCCGGCCTGGCCCAGGTGGGCGTGGCGGGCGGCCCAGTCGAGGAAGGCCTGCAACTGGTTTTCGGTGCGGGTGTCCAC
>JANOLY010000288.1:0-2358 GCA_031420055.1 Burkholderiales bacterium
GGCAAGACCGCCATCAATCACCCCTTGGGCAAGAACATGATCGGCGCCTTCTACCAGCCCGAGCGCGTGGTGTGCGACCTCTCGACCTTGCTCACCCTGCCCGACCGGGAGCTGCGCGCCGGCCTGGCCGAGGTCATCAAGTACGGGCCGATTGCCGACATGGACTTTCTGGCCTGGCTCGAAAGCAACCTGGGCGCGCTGCTGGCGCGTGACCGTGCCGCGCTGGCGCACGCGGTGCGGCGCTCTTGCGAGATCAAGGCCTGGGTGGTGGCGCAGGACGAGCGCGAAAGCGGTCTGCGCGCCATCCTCAATTTCGGCCACACCTTTGGCCATGCCATCGAAACCGGCATCGGCTACGGGCACTGGCTGCATGGCGAAGCGGTGGCCTGCGGCATGGTGCTGGCGGCCGACCTGTCGGCCACCGTGGGCCTGGTGCCTGCGGCCTTCGCGCAGCGGCTGCAGCACTTGATCGAACGCGCCGGCCTGCCCGTGGTGGCGCCGCGCATGCCCGCGCAACGCTGGTTCGAGCTGATGCGCGTGGACAAGAAGGCCGAGGCCGGCAACGTGCGCTACGTGCTGATCGACAAGCCCGGCAGCGCTGCGGTGCGCGCCGTCGACGATGCCCGCGTGCAAGGCGTGATCGAGCGCCACTCGGCAGCGGTCTGACGGGCAGGTTTCAGCTTGCCTGCAGACCTTGGGCCGCCGCAGCTGATGCTGGCAGCAGACTCCCCACCGGCGCTGGCGCCCTGGGCCTGCCACCCGAACGACACGCGCGGCCGCCGCATCGCGCAGGCGCCTTCGCCGCCGCGCCATGAACACCAGCGCGACCGCGACCGCATCGTGCACTGCTCGGCCTTCAGGCGCCTGGTCTACAAGACGCAGGTTTTCATCAACCACGAAGGCGACCTTTTCCGCACCCGTCTGACGCACTCGCTGGAAGTGGCGCAGCTGGGTCGATCGGCGGCGCGCGCGCTGGGGCTGAACGAGGATCTGGTGGAAGCCATTGCACTGGCGCACGACCTTGGCCACACGCCCTTCGGGCACGCCGGCCAGGACGCGCTGCAGCTGTGCATGCAGGCGCATGGCGGCTTCGAGCACAACCTGCAGAGCCTGCGCGTGGTGGACAGCCTGGAGCAGCGCTACCCCGACTTCGACGGCCTGAACCTGACCTTCGAGACGCGTGAAGGCATCCTCAAGCACTGTTCGCGGCGCAACGCCGAGCGGCTGGCTGCGGCCGAGCCGGGCGGCCCGGCGCAGCGCTTCTTGCACGGCGGCCAGCCCAGCCTGGAAGCGCAGCTGGTGAATCTCGCCGACGAGCTGGCCTATGTCGCCCACGATGTCGACGATGGCCTGCGCTCGGGCCTGCTCAGCTGGCAGCAGCTGCAGGACGTGCCGCTGATGGCCCGCTGGCGCGAGCAGGTGCTGCGCGAGCACCCGCATCTGCAGGCCGGCAACCAGCAGCGCCGGCTGCTGGCCGAATGCCTGCGGCGCATGCTGTCGGCGCAGATCAGTGACCTGGTGCAGGGCACCGCTGCCGCCGTGCAGTCGGCGGCTGTGTTGCACGTCGACTCGGTGCGCAGCCAAGCCGGCCCGCTGGCGCGCATGAGCGACTCGTTGCGCGATGAAACCGCGGCGCTCAAGCGTTTCCTGTTCCAGGCGCTGTACCGGCATCCGCAGGTCACCGCCATGACCGACCGCGCCAGCCAGGCCGTGACCGAGCTGTTTGCTGCCTACCAAAGCGCGCCCCACGAGATGCCAGAAGAACACCACCAGCGCCCCGATCTGCAGCGCGCGGTGGCCGACTACATCGCCGGCATGACCGACCGCTACGCGCTGCGCGAGCACCACCGCCTGACCGGCCGCCGGCTGTTTGCCAGCGCTGATTGATCCGATGGCGATCATTCTGCAGCCTGGCACCCGGTGCAGCCGCACTGCGCCGGCCTGGTGGCCTGTAGCCGCAGCGGACTGACGGCCATGGCCCGCCTGCCCCGTCTGGCCCTCGCCGGCCATGCCCACGCGGTGCTGCAATGCGGCCAGGGCGAACGCCCGGTGTTTGCCGACGACGTCGACCGCGCCGCCTACCTGCACGCGCTGCGCGAGGCCATGGCCGCCGAGCACACGGCCGTGCACGCCTGGGCGTTGCTGCCGGGCGAGGTGCGATTGGTGGCCACGCCAGCCGACGCGGGTGGCCTGGCGCGGCTGGTGCAGTCGGTGGGCCGCCGCTACGTGAGCGCCTACAACCGCCGCCATGCCTGCAGGGGTGCACTGTGGGCCGGGCGTTTTCGCAGCGCCGTGCTGGAGCCCGGCCCCACGGTGCTGGACGCCCTGCTGTGGGCAGACGGCGCCAGCGCGCTGCCC
>JANOLY010000289.1:0-2001 GCA_031420055.1 Burkholderiales bacterium
ACCGTGGTGCCTTCACGCAAGGCAGTGGCTTTGGCTTGAATCAACAGGCTGTCGGCGATGTTTATCGTGGTCTTCATATGGGCACCCATACTTCACAATATGGGCCGAAGTATAGCCCTGAGAGCCTGCTCGACGTCTACAGTCGCCGATGCGCCAACGCCGGCAGTTGCGTGCGCACCTGGTTGATGCGCGCCGGGTCGATCTGCGCCAGCACCATGCCTTCGCCCTCTTCGCACACCGCCAGCACCTCGCCCCAGGGGTCCACGACCATGCTGTGGCCCCAGGTTCGGCGGCCGTTTTCGTGCGTGCCGCCCTGCGCGGCGGCCAGCACGTAGCACTGGTTCTCGACGGCGCGCGCGCGCAGCAGCAGCTCCCAGTGGGCGCGGCCGGTGGTGTAGGTGAAGGCTGAGGGCACACACAGCACGTCGCAGGGCGGCAGCATCAGCGCGCGGTACAGCTCGGGGAAGCGCAGGTCGTAGCAGATGCTCAGGCCCACGCGCAGAGCGCCGGCCTGCACCGCCACCGGGCCGTTGCCAGCCTGCAGCGTGCGGCCTTCGTCGTAGCTCTCGCCGCCGTTGTCGAAGGCGAAAAGATGGATCTTGTCGTAGTGCCCGGCTTCGCTGCCGTCGGGCGCGTACACCACGCAGCGGTTGAGCACGCGGTCGGGGCCGGTGGTCTTCACCGGCAGCGTGCCGCCCACCAGCCACACGCCGTGCTGGGCCGCCGTGGCCGACAAAAAGCCCTGCACCGTGCCGGCGGCGCGGTCGCCGGGGGTCTCGGCCAGGGCCAGCTTGTCGGCGTCGTTGTGGCCCATCAAGCAGAAGTACTCCGGCAGGGCCACCAGCGTGGCGCCGGCCTGCGCCGCCTGGCGCACCAGCCTGGCGGCGGTGTCGAGGTTGCGGGCCACGTCGGGCGTGGAGACCATCTGCACGGCGGCGATCTTCATGGCTTCATTGTGCGACGAGATGCCCTCCTGGACGCCTGGGCGATGCAATCGGCACTACCCTCTTGGCATAAACGCTGCCCGGCCAGTGCTGCCAGCGGCCGACAATTCGCGATGTCATCAGAGGGAACACGGATGTCCGCAACCACTCGCCGTCGGCGCACAGGCACCGCTGCGTCGGCATGAGCCTGTCGCGGTCCATGGCAGAACAGCCCCCCAGCACGTCGCCGCCCGCGGCACAGGCGGCGCACAGCCGCTACGTGCAGCGCGTGCGTCGGCGCTACGCTGGCGAACTGACCACCCTGCCTGCGGGCTTGCCGGGTCTGGGCGAGATCACCGCCCTGGTGCAGCGCCTGATCGATGGCGTGCCGCCGCAGGCTGCGGGCGAGCCCGCGCCGGTTCGCGGCCGTGACCTTGCCGCCGCGCTGCGCGTCGCCCGCCACTTGGTGTTGGAGCGCCTGGCGGTGCTGGACATCGAGCGCAGCGCGCCGCTGGACGACATCACCGGCGCCATGACCCACCTGGCCGAGGCCACGCTGGAGCTCGCCCTGGCCAGCGCGCAGGCCGAGGCCGATGCGCGCCACGGCGCGCCGCTGCGCGCAGACGGCAGCCGCTGCGACTTCTGGATCGTCGGCATGGGCAAGCTCGGTGCGCGCGAACTCAACGTGTCGTCAGACATCGACCTGATCTACGTCTATGAAGATGACGGCCAGACCGCTGGCGCGCGGCCGGTGTCCTTCCACGAGTACTTCAGCTTCGTGGCCAAGCGGCTGTACGCGCTGATCGGCGAAACCACCGACGACGGCTTTGTCTTTCGCGTCGACCAGGCGCTGCGCCCCAACGGCAACTCGGGCCCGGCGGTGTGCAGCCTGGGCATGCTGGAAGAGTACCTCCAGGTTCAGGGCCGCGAGTGGGAGCGCTTTGCCTGGCTCAAGAGCCGCGTGGTGGCGCCGCGGGGGGGCGGGGGCCGCGGCCGCGGGCCGGCATAGAGGGGCCAGGGGAGACCCGTAGGAGATACCCGCCAAAGGGGCGAGGCAGGGTTGGGGGGGCAGCCCCCC
>JANOLY010000290.1:0-1691 GCA_031420055.1 Burkholderiales bacterium
TACTACGTCACCACCATCGTGCTGGACATCGTGCTGGGTGTGCTGGCCGCCATCATCGTGGCCTGGTTCTCGCGCCAGCGTGAATTCCGCGCTGATGCTGGCGCCGTGGCGCTGATGGGCCGCAAGGAACCCATGATCAACGCCCTGGCGCGACTGGGTGGCATGGTGCCCGGCGTGCTGCCCAAGTCGATGGCCGCCATGGGCATCAACGACAAGCCCAGCAGCCTGATGTCGCTGTTTTCGAGCCACCCGGCCATCGAAGACCGCATCAAAGCATTGCGCGAAGCCGCCTGACAGGGCTGGCAGTCCACAGCAACACCGAGGGGCCCGCGAGGGCCCCTTCTCAATTCCGCCGCCGACCGGGCGAAGTCAGCTTCTGAACTGCATGGCATGCAGCCGCGCATACAGCCCGCCAGCGGCCAGCAGTTCGGCATGGCTGCCTTGTTCCACCAGCCGCCCGGCCTCCAGCGTCAGCACGCGGTCGGCGTGTTCGATGGTCGACAGCCGGTGGGCAATGACCAGGCTGGTGCGGCCCACCATCAGCCGCTCCAGTGCCGATTGCACGGCGCGTTCGCTCTCGCTGTCCAGCGCCGAGGTGGCCTCGTCCAGGATCAGGATGGGCGCGTCCTTGGCCACGGCGCGGGCAATCGCCAGGCGCTGGCGTTGCCCGCCTGAGAGCTGGCTGCCGTTGTGGCCGATGAGCGTGTCCAGCCCCAAGGGCAGGCTGTCGACGAAGTCCAGCAAGTAGGCGGCCTTCAAAGCATCGCGCACGGCCTCGCGCGGCAGCTCGGCACCCAGGGTGACGTTGGCCGCCACCGTGTCGTTGAACAGCACCACGTCCTGGCTGACCAGCGCGAACTGGCGCCGCAGGGCGTGCACGTCCCAGTCCTGCAGGGCCACGCCGTCCAGGGTGATGCGCCCGGCCGTGGGCTCCAGAAAGCGCGGCAACAGGTTCACCAGCGTCGTCTTGCCGGCGCCCGACGGCCCCACCAGGGCGACGGTCTCGCCGGCCCGCACCTGCAGGTTCAGCGACTCCACAGCGGGCGCAATGTCGTCGCGGTAGCGCAGCGTCACGCCTTCGAAGGCGATCTCGCCACGCGAACGCCCGCCGTCGTGCGTGCCGCCAATCTCCACCGGGCTGTGCTCCACCAGGTCCAGCCCGCGCTCGACGGCCGCCAGGCCGCGTGTGAGCGGCGCCATCACATCAGACAGGTGCTTGGCCGGCGCCACCAGCTGCAGCATGGCGAAGACAAAGGCCACGAAGTCGCCCACCGACGTGGCACCGCTGCGGCTTTGCCACAGGGCAATGACGATCACGACGGACAGCGCGCACGAGGCCAGCATCTGTGTCACCGGCGTCATCGTGGCCCCCGCCACCATAGCCTTCAACATCAGCCGGCGCACCAGGTTGGCACGACCGAAGAAGCGCAGCTCCTGCTGCTGCTCGGCACCGTGCAGGCGCACGATGCGCCATGCGCCCATGTTTTCTTCCACCACGTAGGCCAACTCGTCGGTGGCCTGCTGGCCTTCAATCGTCAGCCGGTGCAGCCGGCGCCCCAGGGCCCGCATCACCAGGCCCACGGCGGGGAACAACAGCGCCACGATGAGCGTGAGCTGCCAGTTCAGGGTGAACAGGTAGACCAGCAGCACCACCAGGATCAGCGAGTCGCGCACCAGTGTCAGCAGCGACG
>JANOLY010000291.1:0-2110 GCA_031420055.1 Burkholderiales bacterium
CGGCTGGTCTACTTCATGTTGACGAAGGGGCAGGCCTACACCGACGCAGGGCAGCAATACTACGAAGATCGCTACCGCGAGCGCGTCGTCCAAAGCCTGACCAAACGCGCGCACACTTTGGGCTTCCAACTCGTCCCCGCCGTGGCACCGGCATGATCAAAAATCCAAGCCCGCTGCCTCGCTTCGGGGATGGTTCTTAAGAGGCCGCGTCGAGGTGGGCACACACAGGTAGCCGGCACTCTGGGCGATTGAGCCGAACCGTGCGGCTTGAGACCGTTCGGGTCACCGCCTCGGGAGCCTCGCTTGCAAGCCATCGGCCAGCAGCCCGGGGCGCCGGCCGCAGACGCGGCCGCTACCAGCGCCCGTAGTACAGCGTGTCCGAAATCAGCCGCGGGTCATCCGGGTTCGCGGGCAGCAGGCCCGGCGCCTGAGCCGCGCGGCGGTAGGCGCCGTAGGCCTTGTAGGTGCTGCGGCCGCTGCGGTAGGTCTCGTCGCCGTTGCTTCCGCCGAAGGCCGCCCAGTCGGCTTCCTTGTCCTCGTTGAACCAGATCACCATGCGCGCACCCGAGGCCGGCGCGTAGTCGAAGAACTGCGTGATCCACGCCGACTTGCCGGCCACGTCCACCGTACCGGGTCTGGCCGTGGTGGACGCGGTCTCGGTCAAGGCCAGCGGCAGCGCCGTCAGGGCACGCAGCCGGGCGGTCATCGTGCCGAAGACCTCCTGCGGCGTGCGCCAGGCCGACCAGCTCTGGCTGGCGCCCCAGTTGTAGCCGTCGATTCCGATCCAGTCGACGTAGGCGTCGCCGGGGAAATAGGACTCGGCGGTCACCGGGCCCACGTCCTCGTGGTTGACGGCCCAGATCCACTGCACGCTGCTCGAGGTCAGGCCCTTCTGCCAGAACACGCCGCGCACCCGCTGCCACATCAGCACGTAGTGCGCCGTCGAGTTGCTGCCCGTGGCGGCGCTCCAGGGGTACCAGTTGCCATTCATCTCGTGCGCCAGGCGGATGTAGACGCGGCGGTCGTCGGCGGTGCCCAGGCTGCCGTCGGGGCCGCTGATGAAGGCCTTCATGCGGTCGGCCCAGGTGTTCAGGTAAGCGTCGTACTCGCCCCCTGCGGCTCGCGCCGCCACGTTGGCCGGGGTGGCCGAGGGCGAGCACAGGTACGGCTCCCAACTGACCACCGGCACGTTACCGCTGGCCCAGATGTTCGGCAGCTGCTGCTTGAACAGGTTGTCGATGTTCTTGCTGCGGTTGCACCAGTCGGTGAACAGGTTCACCACCGCATGGCGCTTGCCCTGCCAAGCCTCCATCGCGCGCACCTGGTCCATCTTCCATCCCTGGTTGCCGTAGTACACGCCCAACAGCGCCTGGCCCTGCGCGGCGGCGGCCAGCGGCAGGACCAACAGTGCCAGGCTGGCGCAGCCGCGGCGCACCGATTCCCAAACGGTGAACACAGAGCGGAACTCAGGGCGCATGGGGCTCTCCTCTACCAATCAAAAGGGCCGCGCAGCCCCACTGCAGTCTAGGCGGCCCCGCGCAGGGTTGGTATCGGCGATGACCCGACGGGCGGCTCTGGGACCGTCCGAGGTCACATCTTCGGGAGCCTCGAGAGCTTGCAGTTCGTGTCACGACTTGACCACCTCGATGCTGGTGATGACCGACTCTGTGCCGTCCTGGCCGAACGTGACCAGCACCTTATCGCCGGGCTTGAACGCATCGAGTGCCACACCGGATGCCACGCGCATCGTCTGTTGACCCATGCTCGCCTTCAACGTCACCCGCTTCTCGACAATGTCGATCTTCGCGATCTTGGCCGAGAACCTACTTGCCTGCGCGAGTGCCGGCATCGCGCCGACCGAAGACAACGCGAGCACTGCAGCGACGGTGGCCGCGACGACGAGCGGTCGAAAAGGATGCGGCATTCGGGGCACGGCTGGCCTGCGCCTACGCTGCGGCGCATGCGGGCAAAGACGCGCGCAGCCAATCCATCTGGCCGCACCCTTGTCGTTCTTACGATTGATGGAGAAGACGCAGATGGGCTGCCGCTGGACGGTCGATGCGCAACGCGGTTGGCCGCAAACCGCTCGACGAGCGATGAACGTCAGGTT
>JANOLY010000292.1:0-3436 GCA_031420055.1 Burkholderiales bacterium
GTGAGCACGCCGGTCAGAGCGCAGGTGAGTATGGCTTTGTCCATGTTCAGTCCTTGGCAACGTCAAAGGCTGCGAGTTCCAGCTCCACCAGCAGCGCACCGGCTGCCACCTGTTCGCCCACTCGCCCATGCACGGCGCGCACCGTGCCTGCGGCCGGAGCGGTGAGCCACATCTCCATTTTCATGGCGTCGACACAGACCAACTGCTGACCCGCGGTGACGGTGTCGCCCGTGGCCACGCGCAGTTGCGCCACCACGCCGGCCACCGGCGAGCGGGCCAGTCCCGGATCGGCGCTTGCTTGGTGCGCCGGCCAGGGCGATGGCTCGCTGAAGGCGTGGACGGCCGCGTCTGTGGCGCTGCGCAATGCCAAGTGCAGCGTGCTGCCGTCGTCGGCAAACAGCGCGCGGCGCTGCACGCCGCCGATGGCGTAGCGCAGCTCTGCGTCGTCCACGGCCAGCAGCGTCAGGTCTTCGGGCGGTGCGCGCAAGGTCTGGGTTCGGCCCTGGCAGTGCAGGCTCAGATCGAAGCGTGCCACGCTGGCCGGGCGGGCCGCACTGGGGCCGCTGCGCAGTGCGGCGGCGACTTGCCAGGCTTCGGGCGGCGGCTCGGGGCGCTGCAACACAGGCTCGCCCTGGCTTGCCCATTCATCGAGCCGTGTGGTCGTGACTTGGGCGGCGGTGAACTGCGGGTGGTTCAACAGCGCGACCAGGAAGCTGCCGTTGTTCTGCACGCCCAGCAGCGGCGCGTCTTGCAGCGCACGCGTCAGGCGTCGCACGGCGTCTTCGCGGGTGCTGCCATGGGCGATGAACTTGGCCACCATCGAGTCGTAGAACGGCGTGATCTCGTCGCCTTCGTGGATGCCGTGGTCCACACGGACACCTGCCTGCGCCGGCCTCCAGTGCGCGATGCGGCCGGTTTGCGGCTTCCAGCCGTCATACGGGTCTTCGGCCACCAGCCGCGCTTCGATGGCGTGGCCGATGAAGGTGATCTGTTCCTGCGCCAGCGGCAGCGGTTCACCCGCGGCCACGCGCAGCTGCCACTCCACCAGGTCCAGCCCGGTGACGAGTTCGGTCACGGGGTGCTCGACCTGCAGCCGCGTGTTCATCTCCAGAAAGTAGTGCTTGAATTGCGCGTCGACGATGAACTCCACCGTGCCCGCGCCGCGGTAGCCCACGGCGCGCGCGGCTGCGATGGCATCAGCGGCCATGCGCGCGCGCATCTCGGGGCCGACCACCGGCGAGGGTGACTCTTCGATGACTTTCTGCCGCCGCCGCTGCGCCGTGCAGTCGCGTTCACCCAGGTGCACGACCTGGCCGTGCGCGTCGGCGAAGATTTGAATCTCGATGTGGCGCCCAGCTTCTACCAGACGTTCGAGCATCAGTGTGCCGTCGCCGAACGCGCTGGTGGCCTCGCGGCGCGCGCCGGCCAGGGCCTGGGGCAAGTCGGCCAGGTCGTGCACCAGCCGCATGCCGCGCCCGCCACCGCCGGCCACGGCTTTCACCAGCAGCGGCGTGCCCAGCGCCTGTGCTGCGGCGGTCAGCCCGGCGTCGCTTTGGTCGACGCCCGGGGTGCCGGGCGCGCAGGGTATGCCGGCGGCCAGCATCAGGCGCTTGGCGCCGGCCTTGTCGCCCATGGCTGCAATGGCCGCGGGCGGTGGGCCGATGAAGACCAGGCCGGCGTCTACGCAGGCCTGGGCGAAGTCAGCGCGTTCCGACAAGAAGCCGTAGCCGGGGTGCACGGCATCGGCGCCCGTGGACTTGGCCGCGGCAAGCAAGGCCTCGATGTTCAGGTACGAGGCCGATGCCGGTGCTGCGCCGATGTGCACGGCCTCGTCAGCCAGGCGCACATGCGGCGCGTGCAGGTCGGCATCGCTGAACACCGCCACGGTGCGGTAGCCCAGGCGCTGCGCGGTGCGCATGACGCGGCAGGCGATCTCGCCACGGTTGGCGACGAGCACCTTGCGAAAGCTCATGACCGCTGCGTCACTGCGGAACCCAGCTCGCCTTGCGCTTGCCCAGGAAGGCCGTCGTGCCTTCGATGCCCTCGGGCCCCAGCGCGGCACGCGAGAACGCTTGCGCAGCCTCTTGCACCAACGACGCCGGGTCGTGCAGGCGGGCTCTGCGGATCAGCGCCTTGGTTGCCGCCAGCGCGCCCGGTGCGCATTGCAAGATGTCGCTCAGCACGGCAGCCAGCGCCCGGTCCAACGCGCTGGCGGCGTGTATGGCGTGCACCAGGCGCAGGTCCAGCGCGGCCTGGGCGTTCAGCCGCGCGCCCGTGACGGCCAGGCGCTTGGCTTCGGCATAGCCCAGGCGCTCGACCAGGAAGGGCGCAATCTGTGCCGGCACCACGCCCAGCGAGGTCTCGGGTAAACGGAATTCGACCGAGGTGCCGGCCAGCGCCACGTCGGCCACACAGGCCAGGCCAAAGCCGCCGCCCATCACCGCGCCTTCCAGCACCGCCACCACGGCCAGGCCGGTGTCGGCATAGGCCACGCAGAGGTCGCCGAAGGCGGCATTCACGGCGGCCACGGCATCCGGGTTGTCGGCCAGCTGCGCGCGCGCCGCGGCCAGATCGCGCAGGTCGGCGCCGGCGCAGAAGTGCCCGCCCGCGCCGCGCAGCACGATGACCCGTGTGCTCGCGTTGATCTCCTGCTGCGCCAGCACCACGCGCAGTTCGCGCACCATGGCGATGGACATGGCGTTGCGCACCTCGGGCCGGTTCAGCGTGACGTGCAGCACCGGCCCGTCGCGGCGCAGCGCCAGGGTCTCGAAGTCCATCAGTTCGACGCCCATCAATGTTTCCCCGGTAGCGTGCCTTCGAGCTTGCACAAGATGCCGAGCATGATCTCATCGGCGCCGCCGCCGATGCTGATCAGCCGGCTGTCGCGAAAAGCCTGCGAAATGGGGTTGTCAGCCGTGTAGCCCATGCCGCCCCAGTATTGCAGGCAGGAATCAGTCACCTCGCGGCTGAGCCGACCGCTCTTGAGCTTGGCCATGCTGGCGAGTTTGGTCACGTCACGGCCGCTCACGTACATCTCCACGGCGCGGTAGGTCAGCGCGCGCAGCGCCTCGACCTCGGTGCGCAGTTCGGCCAGGCGGAAATGCACCACCTGGTTGTCCAGGATGCTCTTGCCGAAGGCCTTGCGCTGGCGCGTGTATTCGATGGTCTGGTCGATCAGGCGGTCCAGGCTGCGCAGCGAGCCGGCCGCGCCCCACAGGCGCTCTTCCTGGAATTGCAGCATCTGGAAGGTGAAGCCCAGGCCCTCTTGCCCGATGAGGTTCTTCTTCGGCACGCGCACGTTGTCGAAGAAGATTTGCGCGGTGTCGGAGCTGTGCATGCCGATCTTGTGGATCTTCTGGCGCGTGATGCCGAGGGTGTCCATCGGCACCACGATCAGGCTCTTGTTCTTGTGCGGCGGGCCGTCGGACGTGTTGGC
>JANOLY010000293.1:0-7572 GCA_031420055.1 Burkholderiales bacterium
GTGGACTTCGCCACCGGCCAGGTGGTGCAGCGCGTGGACGGCCAGGTCGACGCCGGCGTGTACGCGTTGCAGCCCGAGCGCATGGACAAGCTCAAGGGCAGCGCGCACAAGCGCACCCGGCTGGACGCGAGCAAGGACCCCATGCTGGTCCTGCTCCACGGCACCTTCGTCGAGACCACCAGCACCTTCCAGAAACTCTGGCTCGGCCACCCCGCGGGCGTCGAGCGCTTGTTCAAGCACTACGGCGGCGCGGTGTACGCGCTGGACCACCCCACGCTGGGCGCCAGCCCGATCGCCAATGCCCGCACTCTGGTGCAGGCCCTGCCCGACGGCGCGCGGCTGCACCTGGCCACGCATTCACGCGGCGGCTTGGTGGCCGAGGTGCTGGCGCGCGTTATTGCACAAAACGGTGTTGACGACGCCGACTTGGCCTTTTTTGGTGAGCCGGCCTACGAGGCCCAGCGGCTGGAGTTGCGCGCGCTGGGCGAACTCGTCAAGGGCCGTGGCTTGCGGGTTGAGCGTGTCGTGCGCGTGGCCTGCCCGGCGCGCGGCACGCTGCTTGCAGCCAAGCGGCTGGACGCCTACCTGTCGGTGCTGCAGTGGACGCTGCAGCTGGCCGGTGTGCCGGTGGCGCCGACCTTCGTGGATTTCGTGGCCGAAGTCGCGCGGCGGCGCGCCGACCCGTCGCAGATACCCGGGCTGGCGGCCATGATCCCGGGCAATCCGATGATCGACTGGCTGAATGCCGCGCCGCAGGCCTTGCCCGGCGACCTGCGCGTGGTGGCCGGCGACTTGCAGCGGGGCAGCACCGTGGGCAGCTGGCTCAAGGCGCTGCTTGCCGACGCCTACTACTGGACCGACAACGACATCGTCGTGCAGACGCGTTCGATGTACGGCGGCGCGCCGCGCACAGGGGGGGCCAGCTTCTTGCTCGACCAGGGGCCAGCGGCCACGCACTTCAACTACTTCGCCAACCGCAAGACGGCCGACGCGGTGGTGGACGCGCTGGTCAGCGTGGCGCCGCCGGCGGGCTTCAAAGCCATCGGCCCGCTGTCCTGGGCCGGCGAGGACGCCAGCGGCGAACGCGGCGCGGCATTCGGTGTCACCCGCGGGGTAGCTGACGCGAGCAAGCCCGCGGTGTTCGTGCTGCCCGGCATCCTGGGCAGCAACCTCAAGCAGGGCCGCCCGCCTGACGACGACCGCATCTGGCTGAGCCCGCGCCTGCTGGGCGGCTTCGACCGCCTGGCCTACCAGCCCGCTGGCGCCGACCACGTGGCCGACGACGGGCCCATCGGCCTGGTCTACGACAAGCTGCTGGCCTACCTGGACGCCAGCCACGAGGTCATCCCCTTCGGCTACGACTGGCGCCGCCCGCTGGAAGAAGAGGCCGCGCGACTGGCCGAGCGGCTGCGCCAGGCGCTGGACGCACGCCAGGCCAGCGGCCAGCCGGTGCGTGTGCTGGCGCATTCCATGGGCGGGCTGCTGGCGCGCACCGTGCAGCTGGTGGCGCCCGATGTGTGGACCCGGCTGATGGCGCACGCCGACGCCCGTCTCGTCATGCTCGGCACGCCCAACGGCGGTTCGTGGGCGCCGATGCAGGTGCTGTCGGGCGACGACACCATGGGCAACGCGCTGGCGGCCATCGGCTCACCCTTTGCCAACCGCCAGGCGCGCATGCTGATGGCGCGCATGCCCGGTTTCTTGCAGCTGCAAGCCGGCCTGCTGGACGCGAAGCTGGCGCTGGACAAGGAGAAGACCTGGAAGACGCTGGCCGAGGACGATTACCGCCGCGAACAGGAACGCAGCTGGTGGCAGCGCTACGCTGGCGAGGTGGCCACCGCGGTCTACGAGTGGGGCGTGCCGCCGCAGGCCGTGCTCGACCAGGCGCGCGCCCTGCGCATCCGGTTGGACGCCCAGCTGGCCGGCGCGCTGAAGGCCAGTGCGGGCCAGATGCGGCTGGTGGTGGGGCATGCCCAGTCCACGCCCGATGGCTTCGAGCTGGGCAGCGAAGGCCTGGTCTACCTGGACTTGCAAGACGGTGGCGACGGCCGCGTGCCGCTGGCATCAGCCCTGTTGCCCGGCGTGGCCACCTGGACGCTGGACTGCGAGCACGGCAGCCTGCCCAGCGCCAAAGGGGCCTTCGACGCCTTTGCCGACCTGCTGATTCGCGGCACCACCACCCGGCTGGTGCCGCTGTCCGCCACGCGCGACGCCGCGGCCGCGCTGACCCACCTGCGCAGCCGCCCGTCGCGGCGCCCGGCCCCGGCGCGTCCGGCAGGCGGTATCGACGAGGTCATGGGCAGCACGGCGGCCGGTTCGCCCGGCTCCGAAGTGGACCGCGCCGACGCCGGCCCGGCCCGGCTGCAGATACAGGTGCTCAACGGCAACCTCACCTTTGTGCGGCAGCCGTTGATGCTGGGGCATTACCGCTCGCTGGAACTCACCGGCACCGAGCAGGTCGTCGACGGCCACTTGGGCGGGGCGATGAACACGGCGCTGGCCGCCGGCCTGTACCCCGACGCCCCGGGCTCGCAGCGCATCTTCCTCAACACGCAGAAGAACGACGACAACCCCTGGCAGCTGCCGCGACCGCAGGCGGCCATCGTCATCGGCCTGGGCGAAGAGGGCACGCTGGACGGCAGCAAACTGGCCGACTCGGTGTGCCAGGGTGTCAAGGCCTGGGCGCAACGCGCCAGCGAGGACGGCCACCCCAGCACCAACGGCGGCGGCATCGAACTGGCCGCCACGCTCATAGGCAGTGGCGGCCTGGGCATCACGCCGGGCGACGCGGCGCGCGCCATCGCTCGCGGCGTGTGGCAGGCCAACCGGCGCCTGGCCGGCACACCCTGGCCCCATGTGCGCAAGTTGACGCTGGTGGAGTGGTACCTCGACCGTGCCGGCGACGCCTGGCGCGGCCTGCGCGTACTGGCCCAGGCCAGCCCGCTGGCCTACGAGTTGGTGGACCACATTGCCAGCGGCACCGGCCCGCTGCGCCGCCAGCCCGAAAGCGGCTACCGCGGCGCCGACTACGACCTCATCACCACCACCACCACCGGCGAAGGCACCATCGCCTACGCGCTGGACACCCGCCGGGCCCGCACCGAGGTGCGCGCCCAACGCACCCAGCCGCAACTGGTGAGCAAGCTGGTCAAGCTGGCGGCCACCGCGCGCCAAAGCGACCCCCAGCTGGGCAGCACGCTGTTCCAGTTGCTGGTACCGCTGGAGCTCAGGCCCTTCCTCAGCGGCAACGACCGCGTCGTGCTGCAGTTGGACGCCGGCACCGCGTCCATCCCCTGGGAGCTGCTGGACACCGGCACGCACGACAGCGCTGTCGACACGCCGCCCTGGGCCATTCGCACCAAGCTGCTGCGCAAGCTGGCGCTGGCCGACTTTCGCGAGAGACCGCGCGACGCGAACACCGATGCGGCGGTGCTGGTGATCGGCGAGCCGCTGGTCACTGGCGACGACTACCCACCCCTGCCCGGCGCGCGCAGCGAGGCCGCCGCGGTGGTGCAACAGTTCACCGGCGCCGGTGGCATCGCGGCCGAGCGAGTGACCGCGTTGCTGGACGCCGCGCCCTTCGACGCCATCATCATGGCCCTGATGGCCCGGCCCTACCGCATCGTGCACGTGGCCGGCCACGGCGCCCCGGTGCAGCTGGCCGACGACGGCAAGACGGTGACTTCGCGCGGTGGTGTGGTGCTTTCCGAAGGCGTGTTCCTGGGCCCGGACGAGATCGAGAAACTGCCCGACGTGCCCGAACTGGTGTTCGTCAACTGCTGCCACCTGGGCGGCATCGACGGCACGGGTGCGCTGAAGGTTGACCAGCCCGTGGTCTTTGCTGCGGGCGTGGCCGAGTCGCTGATCAGCATCGGCGTGCGCTGCGTGGTGGCCGCCGGCTGGGCGGTGGACGACCGGCCGGCGGAGATTTTTGCCCAGGCCTTCTACCGCACGCTGCTGGCCGGGCAGCCTTTTGTCGAGGCCGTGGCCGCGGCGCGCATCGCCGCGCGGCAGGCCGCGCCGCACAGCAAGACCTGGGCTGCCTACCAGTGTTATGGCGACCCGAACTGGGTCTTCGTCACGCGTGTCGGCGACGCCCAGGCACGCAGCGTGAGACGCGACGAGTTCGAGGGCCTGGCCTCAGCCCCCGGCCTGTGCCTGGCGCTGGAAAGCCTGGCCACGCGCGAGCGCTACTACAGCGCCAAGACCGCCGACGCCACGGCCGCGCACCGAACGGAAACCCAGCGCCAGGTACGCGGCCTGCAAGACCGCTACGCCGCGCAGTGGGCCGGCATGGGCGCGGTGGCGGAAGCCTTTGCCGTGGCCTGGGACGCCGCGGGCGACCCCGACCAGGCCATCAACTGGTACGACAAGGCGCTCAAGGCCAACGACGCCAGCGCCTCGCTCAAGGCGCATGAACAGTTCAGCAACCTGCGCGTGCGCCAGGCCTGGGCGGCGGCCAAGGGCGCAAAGAAGGGCGCGGCACAACTCGGCCAGGCGCGCAGCGACATCACCACGGCGCTGCGCGACCTGCTGGCGCTGGCAGCGTTGCAGCCCACGATAGAGCGGTTGTCGCTGTGTGGCTCGGCCTGGAAACGGCTGGCACAGCTGGAAGAACGCGACGGCGACCACGCCCAGCACAAGGCCGCGCTGGCCATGGCCGCCCGGGCCTACGGCCGTGCCGAGGCCTTGGCCGTGGCACAGGCCGACCCGCAGCAGTTCTACCCCGGCGGCAACCGCATGGCCATCGAACTGGCGCTGCACGCAGGCAACGCGGCCTGGCCGGGCATTGAAGAACAGGGCCGGCTGCGCCAGTTGCACAGCCTGCAGGCCAAGCACCAGGCCGACCCCGACTTTTGGAGCAGTGTGGCGCTGATCGAGACCGACCTGTTCCACGCCTTGGCCCAGCGGCAACTGGCCGCCCACCTGGTGCGGCTGCGCGACGCCTACGCCGACCTGCGCCAGCGCGTGGCCGCGCGCCGGTACTGGGGGTCGGTGGCCGACCAGGCGCGCTTCGTGCTGACACCCTACCAACGCAAGGTCAGCGCCGCCGAGCGACGCGCGGCCAAAGACTTGCTGGAAGCGCTGGAGGGCTACGCGGCCTGAACGCCGGCGCGTGCCGCCTCAGAGCGTGAGAGTTTTTCGGGCGTGCCCGAGCAGCGCGCCCAAACGCATCTGATCTAGGCGCAAAGCACAGCAATAGCTCGGGCTATTGCGAGCATTTGCAACGACGAGCAGGGGTGTTTGGGCGTGATGAGCGGGCATGAACGAAAGACTCTCACGCTCTCAGCGCCCGCCGGCCACGTCGACGATGCTGCCGGTGGTGTAGCTGGCCTCGTCGGACAGCAGCCACACGATGGCCTGCGCCACCTCCTCGGCCGTGCCGGCGCGCTGCATCGGCACCTGCGGGCCCAGTTGCGCGGCGCGCTCGGGCTGGCCGCCGCTGGCGTGGATGTCGGTTTCGATGATTCCCGGGCGCACGGCATTCACCCGTAGGCCCTCGGCCGCCACCTCGCGCGCCAGGCCCAGCGTGAAGGTGTCGACAGCCGCCTTGGCCGCCGCGTAGTCCACGTACTGCCCGGGCGAGCCCAGCCGCGCCGCGGCCGACGACAGGTTGACGATGACGCCCCCCGCGCCGCCGTGGCGTGTGCTTAGGCGGCGCACGGCCTCGCGGGCGCACCACAGCGCGCTGAAGACGTTGACGGCGAACATGCGCTGGATGCGGGCGCCGCCCATCTCGTCCACGCGCGCGGCCACGTCCACCACCCCGGCGTTGTTAACCAGGCCGCCCAGCGGCGCGCAATCGGCACCGGCCAGGCGGTCAAGATGGGCGAACATCGCCACGGCCTGGGCCTCAACGGCCACGTCGGCTTGCAGCAGCACGGCGCGCCGGCCCAGGGCGCGCACCTCGGCGGCCACGGCCTGGGCGGCGGCTTCGTCCTGGCGGTAGTTGATGGCCACGTCCCAGCCCCGCGCCGCGGCCAGCCGCGCCGTGGCCGCGCCAATGCCGCGGCTGGCGCCGGTGATGAGCAGAGTGCGCTCGTGCATGTCCCGATGTTAGGCGCGCCGCGGCTGGCATAGAGTGCCGGCACAACACCCGGAGACATCCCCATGCAAAGACGCCACGTCCTTCTGGCCGGCAGCAGCGCGCTGTTGGCCGCACCCGGCCTGGTCCACACACAAGCGCACGCCCAGGCGGTCGAGAAGCCCAAGCTCAGCATCGCCGTCGGCGGCAAGAACCTGCTGTACTACCTGCCGCTGACGATTGCCGAGCAGCGCGGCTATTTCAAGGCCGAGGGGCTGGACGTGACCATCGTCGACTTCGCCGGCGGCGCGCGCGCGCTGCAAGCGGTGGTGGGTGGCAGTGCCGATGTTGTCAGCGGCGCTTTCGAGCACACCGTGAACATGCAGCACAAGGGCCAGCGCATGCGTGCCTTCGCACTGCAGGGCCGCGTGCCGCAGATCGTGCTGGGTGTGAACCCGAAGACCATGCCCAACTACAAGGCCGTGGCCGACCTGAAGGGCAAGAAGATAGGCGTCACCGCGCCCGGCTCGTCGACCAACGTGATGGTCAACTTCGTGCTCGCCAAAGCGGGCCTGAAGCCCAGCGACGTGAGCATCATCGGCGTCGGCGCAGCGCAAGGCGCGGTGGCGGCCATGCGCGCCGGGCAGATCGACGCCATCAGCAACCTCGACCCCGTCATCACGCTGCTGCACCGCAGTGGCGACCTGAAGATCATCTCCGACACGCGCATCGTGGCCGAGTCCGAAAAGGTCTTCGGCGGCCCCATGCCGGCAGGCTGCCTGTACGCGCCGCAAACCTTCATCGACAAGAACCCGCTCACGGTGCAGGCGCTGGCCAACGCCATCGTTCGCGCCAACAAGTGGATCCAGGCCGCAGGCGCCACCGAGATCATCACGACGGTGCCCGAGGCCTTCTTGCTCGGCGACCGCGCCGTCTACATCGACGCCTTCCGCGCCGCGCAGGGTGCGCTCTCGGCCGACGGCTTGTTTCCCGACAAGGGGGCCGACACCGCCTTTCGCGCGCTGGCCAGCATCGACCCCGAGATCGCCGCGGCCAAGCTCGACCTGGCTGCGGTGTGGACCAACGACTTCGCGAAGAAGGCCAACGCGCGGTATCCCAAAGGCTAAAGCGTCGACCCGCTTACACTGAGGCCATCGATCTCGCCGAGGTAAGAAATGAACACGGCCACGCTTTCCACCAAGTTCCAGATTTCAGTGCCCAAGGCCGTGCGTGAGCAGCTCGGCCTCGTGCCCGGGCAGAAACTGGCTTTCATCCAGACCGGCGCCGGCATCCGCCTGGTGCCCCAGCCCGCGGTTGCCGACCTGGTGGGCTTGGCCAGGGGCGCGAACACCGACGATCTGCGCGACCGACAAGACCGACCATTGCCGCCCGCCCAGCGGACCAAGCGCAGGCGCGCGGCGGCGTGAAGCTGCCCGACACCTGCGTCTGGGTCGAAGTGCTGGCCGACACGCCCACTGGCCGCTATTACCGGTCCCTGTTCGATCGCGTCCATGAGCTGGTGGTGCCGACGTTGGTGCAGTACGAAC
>JANOLY010000294.1:0-6931 GCA_031420055.1 Burkholderiales bacterium
GGCACGTGCCAGCGCCGGGTCACGTCACCCTGGGCATTGACACTTTCCAGGTGCACACCAAAACCCCACAACTGGGCGGCGTGCTTGAGCACCTCGGTGGCCGCCTCGTGCAGCGGCCGGCCGTTGTGCTGCAAGTGGCGCAGCGTGAGCGCGCGGTCGCCGCGCAGGTTGACGTTCCAGACCTGGATGTTGGGCTCGCGCGCGCTCAGGTCGTACTGGCGTGAGAGCAGTTCACGCACCCGGCGGTAGCCTGCGTCGTCATGGATGGCGGCCACTTCCAGCTCGCTCTGGCCTTCGACATCGGCGATGGCAAACAAGCGCAGGTCGCGCATCAGCTTGGGGCTCAAGTACTGGCCAATGAAGCTCTCGTCCTTGAAGTTGCGCATGGCGTGGTCCAGCGCCGGCAGCCAGGGCGTGCCGGCCAAGCCGGGGAACCATTCACGGTCTTCGGCGGTGGGGTTTTCGCAGATGCGCAAGATGTCCGTGTACATCGCAAAGCCCAGCGCATACGGGTTGATGCCGCTGTAGGCCTTGTGGCCCACCGGCGGCTGGTAGATGACGTTGGTGTGCGACTTGAGCCATTCGATCATCACGCCGTCGGTGAGGAAGCCGTCGTCGTACATGGTGTTGAGCAGTTTGTGGTGCCAGAAGCAGTTGTGGTTGACGAAGCACGAGGCCTTGTAGGCGTGTGAGTTCTCGACACTGAAATCGACCACCGGGCCCTCATCGAAATCGATGTGCTCGATCACGGTCAGGTCTTCTTTCTTCAGGAACCAATGGGTGTTGTCCAGCACGGATTGCAGCGCCTGGCGCTTTGAGCTCAACCTGAACCCGATGTGCTCGGCGTACAGCGGCAGGTCAGAGCCTGTGATCACAAGCCGGTAGGTGCCATCGCGCTGGGGCCGCACCGAGCACACCAGCCCGAAGTTCAACAGCAGCTGCTGTTCTACCTGCAACAGCAACAGGCTCTTGTTGACCAGAATCACCTGTCGATCGACCACCGACACGCAGCCGTCGGTGTCGAAGTGCCCGCGCAGGAACGCCGCCACCACGTTCTTCGGTGACTGCAGGATGATGGGCAAGACCGTCTTGCGTCCGGCGGCACCCAAGCCCTGGGCAAAGCCCAGGTTGTCGACAAAGACGCGCGCCAGTGCGGCGCAATGGACCGTTGAGTTGAAGTGGTTGCGGTCGGGCCGGCGCCGGGCCGCAAGACCAAAAAGCGACAACATGGTCTGCTCGAAGAAATCGAGCAACTCCGGGTCCTGTGATGTGAGATTGATGCGCCCCGAGTGGGTGGTCTCGACGTAGCCGTCACCCGTCAGCTGGCCCAGCACTTCGGCCAGGTCTGGATCCAGTGTCTGCGGCCGACGCTTCAGTAGGCTGGTGTCGCCTGGCGTGAGCGGCAACTCGGGGTCCTTCTTCAAGGACTGCCACTCTTCCTCGCAGGCCTGAAGTCGCAACCGGGTGGCCGCACCGACACGCAAGCCCGCAGACCGGCACTGCCACTTGGCAAACGTGCCCGGTGTCACGCCATGACGGGCGCAGATCTCGGCCACCCGTGGCCGCGCTGCAGTGTCGTAGTCGATGCTCGCCTGCTCTTGTGCGAACACGCCGCGTCCCCTTCGAATTTCGACCTTGTCGCCCACGCTGAGTGCCTGGAGTTCGGTCCACTTGTCGCCAACCAGCACCTTGTGGTCGGCGCCACCATGAAGTTCGTAGCCATGTCGCGTGCGCAGCCGCACCCGTTTGCGACACGGATGCGAAAACCAATTGACCACCTTGTTCCCATCCTCCACGGCGCCGTCAAACTGCGTTTCGACCAACTCGCCGGCGGGCATCAGGCCGGCATCCGTCACGATGAGCGTGTCTGCGGTCACGCAGGCCCAACCTTCGTTCATCACCTGGGTCTGCCGCTGCGGGTAGAAGTACTGCGCCACCTTGCGCACGATGCGCACCACCTCGCGCTGCCAGGGTTCCAGCAGCGGGGCGTTCTTCTCGATGAAGTACAGCAAGTTCTCTTGCGGCTCTTCAGGGAAGCGCTTGCTCTCGCTGGTGGCACCGCCTTTTTCCGCCGCCTTGGGCAGCGTGCGCCAGAGTTCGTTGACTTGCAGCTGCGCATAGGCCTCGCGGTCCTTGCGGTCGGCCAGTTCCTGCGCCAGCGACTTGCGGCTGGGGCGGCGGTAGCGGTCCACGCCGTGGTTGGCCAGCGCGTGGCAGGAATCGAGGAAGGCCTCGACGGCTTCCAGCCCGTGTTTTTCTTCGCAGGCCGCCACGTAGTTCTTGGCGTAGACCAGGTAGTCGATGATGGAGGCCGCATCGGTCCACATGCGGAACAAGTAGTTGCCCTTGAAAAAGCTGTTGTGGCCGTAGGCGGCATGCGCAATCACCAGGGCCTGCATGGCCAGCGTGTTTTCCTCCATCAGGTAGCTGATGCAGGGGTTGCTGTTGATGACGATCTCGTAGGCCAGCCCCATGTGGCCGCGCTTGTAGTTCTTCTCTGTCGCGATGAATTCCTTGCCGTAGCTCCAGTGGCGGTAGTTCACCGGCATGCCCACGCTGGCGTAGGCGTCCATCATCTGCTCGGCGGTGATGACTTCGAGCTGGTTGGGGTAGGTGTCCAGGCCAAAACGTTGCGCCGTTGCCTCGATGACACGGTGGTAGGTTTCGACCAGCTCGAACGACCAGTCGCTGGGGCTGGGCAGGTGTTCAGAAGGGCGCTCTTGCAGGGGCAACGGCTGCTCCAGGGCCATAGGGCGGGCGGGCTTCATGCGGCCTGGGCTTCCTTCTTGAACAGGTCACGGAAGACCGGGTAGATCTGCGCGGCTTCGGTGGCCTTGCGCATCGCAAAGTGGCGGTGCGACTCCAGCAACTGCGTGTACTCGTCCCACAGGTTCTGTTCCTCTTCGGCCACCTGCACGTAGGCAAAGTAGCGCACCAGGGGCAGCAGCTTGTCGCCCAGCAGTTCGCGGCAGCGGCCGCTGTCGTGGTGCCAGTTGTCGCCGTCGCTGGCCTGGGCGCCGTAGATGTTCCATTCGGACGGGTTGTAGCGCGCGCGAATGATCTCTTCCATCAGCACCAGCGCACTGCTGACCACCGTGCCGCCGGTTTCGCGGGCGTGGAAGAAGTTCTCTTCGTCCACTTCCTGGGCCTGGGTGTGGTGGCGGATAAAGACCAGGTCGATCTTTTCGTAGTGCCGCGTCAGGAACAGGTACAGCAGGATGAAGAAGCGCTTGCTCAACTCCTTGCGGCCTTCGTCCATCGAACCCGACACGTCCATCAGGCAGAACATCACCGCCTTGCTGGTGGGAACAGGCGTCTTGACGCGGCTGCGATAGCGCAGGTCGATGGGGTCGAGGTAGGGGATGCGCGCCACGCGCGCCGTCAGCGCCGCGATCTCGGCCTGCAGGGCCTGCACCTGCGCCAGCGCAACGTCGTCGCCGGGCTGCAGGACCGACTGCAGCCGCGCCAGCTCTTCTTCCAGCTCGCGCAGGCTGCGCCGCGGGCCGGCGCCGATGGCGATGCGCCGACCGATGGCGCCGCGCATACTGCGCACCACGTGCAGGTTGTTGGGCGTGCCGTCGCTGCTGTAGCCGGCGCGGTGGTACTTCCACTCCGGCACTTCGGCCAGCTGGGTGCGCACCAGGTGCGGCAGGGCCAGGTCGTCAAAGAAGACCTGCATGAACTCTTCCCTGCTCAGGCTGAAGACGAAGTCGTCGTCGCCTTCGCCGCTGTCGCTGGCCTGGCCCTTGCCACTGCCCTGCCCGCCCTTGGGCCGCTCGATGCGGTCGCCCTTGAGGTAGTCCTGGTTGCCCGGGTGCACCGTCTCGCGCGTGCCGCCCGGGCCGTGGCCGAAGACGGGCTCGCTCAAGTCGCGCTTGGGAATGTGGATGTCCTCGCCGCGCTCGATGTCCTTGATGCTGCGGCCATCGATGGCGCGCTTGACGGCCTCGCGGATCTGCTCCTTGTGGCGGCGCAGAAAGCGTTCGCGGTTGCCGATGGACTTGTTCTTGCCGGCGAGCCGCCGATCAATGATCTGTTGCATGGTGATGGTGCCCCCAAGCTCGCTAACGCTCGCTACCCCCCAAGGGGGCCGTTCCGCCAACGGCCCGGCAGAGCCGGTTCCGTGGCGGGAAGCTTGGTCGGGGGCAAGGCCCACTTCACGAACTTTTCCTGACGCGCAGGTACCACTCGCACAGCAGCCGCACCTGCTTGGGCGTGTAGCCCTTGGCCACCATGCGGGTGACGAAGTCGTCGTGCTTCTTGGCCTCGTCGGCACTGGCCTTGGCGTTGAAGCTGACCACGGGCAGCAGCTCTTCGGTGTTGCTGAACATCTTCTTCTCGATCACGGCGCGCAGCTTCTCGTAGCTGGTCCACAGCGGGTTCTTGCCCTGGTTGGAAGCGCGCGCACGCAGCACGAAATTGACGATCTCGTTGCGGAAGTCCTTGGGGTTGGAGATGCCCGCGGGCTTCTCGATCTTTTCCAGCTCGCCGTTGAGCGAACCGCGGTCGAAGACCTCGCCGGTGTCGGTGTCGCGGTACTCGTGGTCCTGGATCCAGTAGTCGGCGTAGGTGACGTAGCGGTCGAAAATGTTCTGCCCGTACTCGCTGTAGCTTTCAAGGTAAGCGGTCTGGATTTCCTTGCCGATGAACTCGGCGTAGCGCGCGGCCAGGTGTTCCTTGATGAAGGCGGTGTACTTCTGCTCCAGCTCGGCCGGGAACTGTTCGCGCTCGATTTGTTGTTCCAGCACGTACATCAGGTGCACCGGGTTGGCGGCGACCTCGGTGCTGTCGAAGTTGAAGACCTTGGACAAAATCTTGTACGCGAAGCGCGTGCTGATGCCGCTCATGCCTTCGTCGACGCCGGCGTAGTCGCGGTACTCGGCGTAGCTCTTGGCGCGCGGGTCGGTGTCTTTCAGGTTCTCGCCGTCATAGACCAACATCTTCGAATACAGGCTGCTGTTCTCGGGCTCCTTCAGCCGCGTCAGAACAGCGAACTGGCTCATCATCTTCAGCGTGCCAGGTGCGCAGGTGGCGCCGGCCAGGGACGAGCCCTTGAGCAGCTTTTCGTAGATGTGGACCTCTTCGCTCACACGCAGGCAGTAGGGCACCTTGACGATGTAGATGCGGTCGAGAAAGGCCTCGTTGTTCTTGTTGTTGCGGAAGGCCTTCCACTCGCTTTCGTTGCTGTGCGCCAGCACCACGCCATCGAACGGGATGGCACCGAAGCCTTCCGTGCCCTTGTAGTTGCCCTCCTGCGTGGCTGTCAGCAGCGGGTGCAGCACCTTGATCGGCGCTTTGAACATTTCCACGAACTCCAGCAGCCCCTGGTTGGCCAGGCACAGGCCGCCTGAATAGCTGTAGGCGTCAGGGTCGTCCTGGGCGTAGGTTTCGAGCTTGCGGATGTCGACCTTGCCCACCAGGCTGCTGATGTCCTGGTTGTTCTCGTCGCCAGGCTCGGTCTTGCTGATGCCGACCTGCTTCAGGATCGACGGGTAGCGCTTGACGACCAAGAACCGCCGGATGTCGCCGCCGAACTCTTCCAGCCGCTTGACCGCCCAGGGGCTGAGGATGCGGTTGAGGTAGCGGCGCGGGATGCCGTACTGGCTTTCCAGAATGGGCCCGTCTTCGACCGCGTCGAACAGGCCCAGCGGGCTTTCGTTCACGGGGCTGCCCTTGATGGCGTAGAAGGGCACGTCTTGCATCAGCTGCTTCAAGCGTTCGGCAATGCTGCTCTTGCCGCCGCCCACGGGGCCTAGCAAGTACAGGATCTGCTTCTTCTCTTCCAGCCCTTGTGCTGCGTGGCGGAAGTAGCTGACGACCTGCTCGATGGCGTCTTCCATGCCGAAAAACTCGGGGAAGGCCGGGTAGACCTTGATCACCTTGTTGGCGAACAAGCGGCTCAGGCGCGGGTCGTTGCGCGTGTCCACGTTCGTGGGCTCGCCGATGGCCTTGAGCATGCGCTCGGCGGCGGTGGCGTAGGCCAGTGGGCTGGCCTTGCACGCGGCGAGGTAGTCCTCGAGCGAGAGTTCTTCTTCACGCAGGCGCTCGTAGCGCGCCTTCATGTGGCTGATGACGTCCATGCGGGCCTTTCGGTGTCCAGGTCGGCCGCGGCGGGAAGGTATGTCCCCGCCGTGCCTGGGAAGTTCTGATGAAACCCGGACTTCACGGGCCCAGGCTCCATCAGAGCTTTCCGGTCACCTTCGCGCATCTTGACGACAGCGCTGCTGCCAAAGCAGCATGATCCATTCTGCACCTCACCTGCGTTGGAACAGACCCCGCAAAGCGCAGCAGTTCACGCTGCAGGGTCTTGCAAGTGCTGTGCCCACGTTCATCCCTTAACGTGGCAAGGCCGCTGCCGGCTGACCCGGCCCGGGACAGCGAGTTCCGCGATGCGATGATGCGGGCAGTGAATCACCATCTGCTGCTGCTGGCCTTGTGCCAGGGTCTGTTCCTCACCAACAACGTCACCTTCATCGCCATCAACGGGCTGGTGGGTCTGGCCCTGGCACCGGCGGGCTGGATGGCCACCCTGCCAGTGACGGGTTATGTGGTGGGCGCTGCTTTGTCGGCCATGCCGGTGTCGCACCTGCAGGCGCGTGTGGGGCGCAAGCGGGCTTTCCAGATCGGCCTGCTGGTGGCAGCGCTGTCGTCGGCCCTGTGCGCCTACGCGGTGTCGGTGCAGAGTTTTTGGCTGTTGGTGGCCGCTACCGTGGTGGCGGGTTTTTACAGCGCCAACGCCGCGCTGTACCGCTTTGCCGGGCCCGAGCTGGTGGCGCCGGCCTACAAGGAACAGGCCATCTCGCTGGTGTTGGCTGGCGGCATCATCGGTGCGTTTGCCGGCCCCAACCTGGCGAGTGCCACCCGTGATCTGTTCATCGCCCCTTTTGCCGGCGCTTACCTGGCGTTGGTGGGCGTGGCGCTGCTGTCGTTG
>JANOLY010000295.1:0-25464 GCA_031420055.1 Burkholderiales bacterium
TCAATGGCTGGGAGGGCGCTTTCTTGGCCATGGCGCGGTGACGGTTCGAGCCCGATTTGAGAGGGCCACGATGCTATCATTCGACCCCGGTTGCGCCCCATGTTGGAGCGCATTTTTCCATCCAAATCAAGCACTTACACGCGCCTGGCAGACCCTGCGCGGCAACCACACGCCGATGCGCCTTACCCAGATCAAGCTCTCCGGCTTCAAGTCCTTCGCCGAACCCACCACCTTCCAGCTGCCGGGCCAATTGGTGGGCGTGGTGGGGCCCAATGGCTGCGGCAAGAGCAACATCATGGACGCCGTGCGCTGGGTGCTTGGAGAAAGCAAAGCGAGTGAACTGCGTGGTGAAACCATGCAGGACGTCATCTTCAACGGCAGCGGCCAGCGCAAGCCCGCCAGCCGCGCCAGCCGCGCCAGCGTGGAACTGGTGTTCGACAACACCTTGGCCCGCGCCGGCGGCCAGTGGAACAGCTTTGCCGAGATCGCCGTCAAGCGCACGCTCACGCGTGACGGCACCAGCAGCTATTTCATCAACAACCAGCCGGTGCGCCGACGTGACGTGCATGACGTGTTCCTGGGCACGGGCCTGGGCCCGCGGGCCTACGCCATCATCGGCCAAGGCACCATCAGCCGCATCATCGAAAGCCGGCCCGAAGAGTTGCGCCTGTTCCTGGAAGAAGCTGCCGGTGTCTCCAAGTACAAAGAACGCCGCCGCGAAACCGAAAACCGGCTGAAGGACACGCGCGAGAACCTGACGCGCGTCGACGACATCCTGCGCGAACTCAACAGCAACCTCGACAAGCTTGAAAAGCAGGCCGAAGTGGCCAGCAAATATTGCGGCCTGCAGCAGCAGGGCACGCTGAAACTGCATCAGTTGTGGTTTCTGAAACACCGCGATGCGTCTGCTGAAGAAACGCGAGCCAAGACCGCAGCAGCCGAAGCGGCCACCGCGCTGGAAGCCCGCATGGCGGCGTTGCGCCATGTCGAAGCCGAACAGGAACACGTGCGCCAGGCCCGAATATCCTACAGCCGCGTAATGCAGCGCAGCTGCTCAAGCCGCTGCCATGGCAGTCCGAGCACCAGGGCGTTGAACTGATCGACGGTCAAGGTGAGCGGCGCGGTACCAGCGGCTGGGCCAGCTGTTGTGCCAGCTGTTGCGTCAGGTGTTGCGCCACGGGGCCACTCAAAGCTGCCCTTGTTCAGACGCCGTGCAGCACACCAGACCCCGAACCCGTCATGCACCAGGAGCTTGATGCGGGTCGACCTCGCGTTGGCGAACAGGTAGCCATGGTGCGCCTGCGCGGCGCCGAAGACCTGCACCACACTGGCCAGCAGCCGGTCCGCGCCGGCGCGCATGTCCACCGGCTCGACGGCCAGCCAGACCGCGTCGATCCTGATCACTTCAGCATCTCGCGCAGGCAGCTCGCGCAAGTGCCGGCAAGGGCTGCCGGCCAACGCATGGCGATCGTCGTCGGCCCGCGTGTGAGCTCGATGTAGATGTCGGGCGGCGCCGACGCGGCAGGCGTCGGCATTTGCACGGCTACGAAGCCAGGCGGGCCGTCTGCTGCTGCCGCAGCGCCGACGGCGACGACGCCCTGGCGCTTGACCGCCACAGGACCAGCCTGCCCAGCCTCGGTCACCCAGCGCCTGAGCATGTTGGCGTTCAAGCCATTGGCCAGTGCCACTGACGCGACTGATACGCCAGGATGCTGGCAGGCTCGAATGACCCGGGCCTTGAATTCGGCGCCATGGCGCCGGTGTACTCGCCGTCCCGGTGAATCGACAAAAAACCGAAGTGTCCATGTGTCCACGATGAAGTTACGTGGACACAAGACTCCTACACCCGTCGCTCAGGTTCAAGATGCCTCGGCCAGACGCTTACGCTCATCGTGCGCACCACCTGTTTCATCACGTCACCGCCGCGCGCGGCGATGCTGCCTGCGCCGCCGGCCAAGGTGGCGGCCTGCAAGGTGCTGTCGGTGTTGCCGCGCACCGTGGCCGTGAGCTGGTGCATGGTGGCCGCCGTTTCTTCCAGCGCGCTGGCCTGCTGTTCGGTTCGGTTGGACAGGTCCGTACTGCCCGCGGCGATCTGTTGCGCGGCGCTGGCCACGCCGGTGGCGTTGGCATGCACGGTGGCCACCATGTCACACACGCTGTCGTGCATGGTCTGCATGGCCGCAATCAGGTCCGAGGTCTCGTCCGTGCCGTCGAAACCGGCGCGGCGTTCGACCCGCTCGGTCAGGTCGCCACGCGCCATGCGCAGCGCACAACCGCTGGCGTACTTGATGGGTCGCGTCACCGACTGGGTGATCACCCGCGAGGCGGCGATGCCTGCGAACAGCGCGACCAGCGTGGCTGCACCGATGAACCACTCCGCCTGGCGAAATGCCTGCTCGGCATGGGCTACGCGCAAGGCGCCTTGTTCAAGCTGGTAGTCGATGTTTTTGTGCAGCACAGCCAGCTACGCGGCATTCACGGGGATGCCCGTGGACAGCAGCAGCGCGGTGGCTTCGCTGGTCTGCGCTGTCATGGCCAGTGCGACGATCTGGGTGTTCACGGCCGCGCTCTGCTGGTGGCCGCTCGCAACGGCGTCGCGAAAGGCACGCTCACGTGCCGAGGGCGCGAACGACAGCAAGGCGTTCCACAGCCTGTCGTACTCCGCATTCGCTTGGCTGATCTTGACCAACTCTCGCTTCCTGGCCTCCAGGTCGGGCAGCAGGAGCATGGTGCTGGACACCTGCGCGACGACATGCACCTTCTCGGCCAGTTCGTAGCCGAGGCGCACTTTCTCGGCGCTGATCTTGGCCACCGCGTCGAGGTCGCCCTTCACCTGCATCAGCGCGCCTGCGCCGACGGCTGCGACCAGCAGCAACAGCAACAGCACCACGGCGAACCCGGCACCCCGCCGCGTGCCGATCATGACGTTGGACATTCGCATGGTTTCCCCCGAGCACAGTGGCGACAAACCGCGGTCGCTGACGCTGCCCAGGGCGTGCTGCCCGCAGACCATTCAGATTTTGGCCAGGGGGAGGAGGGGATGATGGCGGCTGCTGTGTGTTGTGACCCACATAACTTCAACTCGTGGGGGCTGGCAGTGTCGGTGTTGCGTGTGTCTATTCGCTGATGCGCGTGGTCCGCAGATTCGGGTCGGCGGCGATTTGCGCCGCGCTGAAGGGCAGCGGTGCGAAGCGCCCGGTGGCGTACAGCGCGGTCTGGTCTGCGAAGTGCGCTGAGCTGGGGTCGGTGGACTGCGAGTAGGTCAGGATGCCGCGTGCCACCGGCCCGGCCGCGTCAAAGGTGACGGCCTGGATGTAGCTGCTGCCGCTGACGATGGGCGTGTAGCCCGCGGCGGTCAGGCCCGCGGCCGGGGTCATCTTGTTGAAGGGGCCTTCGAACTCGTCGGCGCCGTCGATGGGGATGCGCGTGGTGCCCACGGTGACGTACTGCACACCGCGCAAGGGCACGTCCAGCGCGGTGCCGTTGGCTGCCAGGCGCTCGACGCTGTCGGCCAGGGCGCGCAGCAGTGCCGCGGCCACCGCCGGGCTGCCCGTATTCACGCCGCGCGGGGTGTTGACCGGGTCGGCGGCGCTGAACGGCACCGTCCACAGTGCCGGTGTGCTGAGCGCGCGGCGCCAGAACTCGCGGAACACCGGCACGCCCACGGCGTCGAGGTTGTAGCGCTTGTTCCAGTTGCCCAGCACCGTGCAGGCCGGCGCCAGGTTGATGACGGCGCCGCTGGTGGCCGTGGCCGTGGGCGTGGCCCGGCACAGGCCCACCAGAGCGTCGGCGACGAGCTCGGCCGAGTAGCTGCGGTTGTCGAAGAACACCTGCTCCAGGTTGGCCATGTTGAAGCGGTTGCCGGGCTTGCCGTCGGTGCCGGCCAGTCGGTTGGCAACCTGCGTGAACGCCAGCCGCGTGCGCAGCGACTGCTCTCGCGCCGTGAATCCCACGATGGGCGAGAAGTTGCTGATGAGCTGCGCCGGGTGGGCCAGCCAGCCGCTGTCGTTGCTGTTGGCGGCGTAGTCGCTGCGCAGCAGTTGTGGCAGCTCGGCGGTGGGGTACAGGCGCCGGCCACTGGCCGCGTCCAGGCTCCATTCACAGGCGACGCGGGCGCCGTCGAGCATGACAGTGCGCTGGGCCAGGAAGGCCTGCGCCGTGGGCGAGGTGACGCAGGCGCTGATGAGCGCGTTGCTGACGTTGGGCGTGACCGAGATGTCGCCATAGAACGCGTTGCCGGCGCGGTCGGCGGCAATCGTGTTCACCCAGGGCAGGCCGTTGACCTGGCGCAGGGCGGTCTGCATCTCGGCCACGCTGGTGGCGCGCGCCATCAGCAGCCACTGGTCGAGCATGCGCGCGTTGTCGGCATTGGCGTCGCGGATGGCGTAGCCGCGGGTCAGGGCCCAGGTCAGCCCGTTGCCCACCAGCAGCGGGCCGTGGTGGGTGGCATAGAAGTCGCGGCTGCGCTGGCTGATGCTGCCGTCGGTGTTGCGCACGTCCACCGTGACCGTGCGTTTGGTGAGCGGGCGCACCACGCCGTCGGTGACGTAAGAGGTGCCGCCCTGCAGCGTCAGCTCGAACAGCGTGAAGCGCCGCCCGGTGGACACCGTGTGCGACCAGGCCACGTCGCGGTTGAAGCCGATGTTGGGCATGGGGAAGCCGCCCAGCGCGGCGCCCATCACGTCCACCGAGCCCGGCACCGTGAGGTGGAACTGGTAGAAGCGGCTGGTGGTCGACCAGGGGAAGTGCGGGTTGCCCAGCAGCAAGCCGCTGCCGTTGTCGGTGGCGTCGCGCCCCAGCGCGTAGGCGTTGCTGCCCATCTCGGGGCGGGCGTTGAAGGCTTCGGTGAAGGCCCGCGCCGCGTCGGCCGGGCTCATGGTGTCGGCCATCAGCGGCGTGGCGCCGGTGGGTGGCGCGGCGTCGTGGATGCCGGCCAGGAAAGCGCCGTAGCCGCTTTGAATGGCCTGGGCCGAAATCAGGCGGAACATGTCCAGATCGGTGATGGCACGCACCCAGGCAGCACCCGTGCAAGGCGCGGGCAGGTTGCTGGCGCGCTCGCGAACGAAGCGGTTGTAGCCGGCCACGTAGCCAGCAATCATCAGCTTGGCTTCGTCCGACACGCCGGCGTACAGCGCGCGCTGCGCCGCGTCTTCCAGCAAGAAGCGGTTGACCAGGTCGCTGCGCACATTGGTGACGGTGCTGCCGGGGCGCACCACGGCGTCGGGGCCGAAGTGGCGAGACCGCTCACTGGCGTTGGTGAGCACCTGGTCGGCCATCAGGCACAGGTTGTCCTGCGCGTAGGCGTAGGCCACGCCGTAGGCTGCACCGCTGAGGTTGCTGGCGCTGACGTGGGGTATGCCGTAGCTGGTGCGCTGGATGGTGGCCTCGAACCTGGGCACCGCGACGGGCTCGGGTGTGACGAACTTGTCGCTGTTGCAGCCTGCCAGGACGGCCAAGGCCAAGGCGGCGCACAGGCCTGGCGCGGCCCTGGGCAAATGGAATCGGGGCATGGGTCGGTCTCCGTTTGTCTTGGGGGCGCCGCGCCGGGACTTTGGCCCGCGACGACAGGCGGCAGCTTAAGCGCTGCCCGGGACACCAAGCCGATGGCCGAGCCTATGACAAACCCGGTGGCGGTTCATGCACCGGGCGCGACCCGAAGGCTGCCTACGTCTACGCGCCGCTGCTGCCGGGCTTGCGTATGCGCACCGGCGCCTTGCGCACGGGCTCGGCCAAGGCCTGCGCGAAGGCGTCGGTGGCTTGCGTGGCGGCCGTCGCAGCCACAGCGGCTGGCGCGGCGGTGGCTGCGTCCGCCTCGCGTTCCTTGAGGACGCGGGTGTAGGGCGCGAGGATCTGCACCAGCTGCCCATACACCTTGGGGTTGCCGGCCACGACTTCGCGCTGGTACAAAAAGTCCGACTCGCCCGTGAAGTTGCCGATCAGCCCGCCGGCCTCGGTGATGATGAGCGAGCCCGCGGCCATGTCCCAGGGGTTCAGGCCGGTCTCGAAGAAGCCGTCGTAGTAGCCCGCGGCCACGTAGCAAAGGTCGAGTGCGGCCGCACCCGGGCGGCGCAGGCCGGCGCAGCTTTGCATAACCTCTTCGAACATCTTCACGTAGCGCTTGAAGTTGTCGCCCTTGCGGAAAGGGAAGCCGGTGCCGATGAGCGAATCACTGAGGCGGGTGCGTTTGGACACGCGCAGCCGGCGGTCGTTCAAGAAGGCACCGCGCCCGCGCGAGGCAAAGAACATGTCGTTGCGCGTGGGGTCATACACCACCGCTTGCTGCACCGTGCCGCGGTGGGCCAGGGCGATGGACACGGCATACACCGGGAATCCGTGCAGGAAGTTGGTGGTGCCGTCCAGCGGGTCGATGATCCAGGTGTACTCGCTGTCCTTGGCGCCGCGGGCGCGGCCCGATTCTTCGGCCAGGATGGCGTGGCCGGGGTAGGCCTCGAGCAGGATGTCGATGATGGCGTTTTCGGCCGCCTGGTCGACCTCGCTGACGTAGTCGTTGGGGCCCTTGGTGCCCACACGCAGCACCTCCAGGTCGAGTGCTGCGCGGTTGATGATGGAGCCCGCCGCACGCGCCGCCTTGATGGCGATGTTGAGCATGGGGTGTAGCGCTTGCGACATGGGCAGCCTTGCGAGGTGACAGCGACGTTGAAGAAAGAGCAGCGGCGCGACAATGCAAGCACCACGATGAACACCCCCATTTTAGCGACCGCGGCCGAGACGACCCGCTTTGTGCTGGTGCAGCCCAGCCATGCCGGCAACGTGGGCGCGGCCGCGCGGGCCATGAAAGTGATGGGATTCACCGACCTGGTGCTGGTGCAGCCGCGCTGGCCCGATGTGCTGCAGCACGACGAAACCCGCGCTCTGGCCAGCGGTGCTACCGACGTGCTGGACAGCGCCCGCGTGGTGCCCAGCCTGGCCGAGGCCCTGCACGGCGTACACCACGCCTGCGCCACGGCCATGACGCCGCGCGACTTCGGCCCACCCACCGCGGCGCCGCGCGAACACCTGCCGGCGCTGGCCGGCCGCGGCCACACGGTGGCCTTCGTATTCGGCCCCGAACGCACAGGGCTGGCCAACGACGACGTCTACCGCTGCCATGTCTGCCTGTCGATTCCCACCCACCCGGACTACGGCTCGCTGAACCTGGCGCAGGCCGTGCAGTTGATGGCCTACGACTGGCGCCAGGCCCTGGGCGGGTTTGAGGTGGCCGCGCGCACCCCCACTGTGGCGCGTGCCGATGGCGCTGCGGTGGACGGCCTGCTGGCGCACTGGCAGCAGGTGCTGCAGCAGATCGGCTACCTGGACCCCGCTGTGCCCAAAAAACTGCTGCCGCGGCTGCGCCGGCTGCTGCAGCGGGCCGAGCTGACGCAAGAAGAAGTGCACATCCTGCGCGGCATTGCGCGGGCTGCGGGCGCTGCCCGGTCTGATCCAAGCTGAGCGCTGCAGCCAGCGCACAAGGCGAATGCAGCCGATACTTTGGCCTTGACGCGGGGCCCCGCGCCGCCCTGACCCCAATCCGACCCCAGCCCATGTTCGACCGCTTGCACGAAGACATTGCCTGCATCCTGGAACGCGACCCCGCAGCGCGTGGCGCGTGGGAGGTGCTGACCTGCTACCCGGGCCTGCACGCCCTGGTGCTGCACCGGCGCGCACATGCCTTCCGCCAGCGCGGCTGGCATTGGCTGGCGCGCTTCACCTCGCACATCGCGCGCTTTCTGACAGGCATCGAAATCCACCCCGGCGCCACCGTAGGCCGGCGGGTTTTCATCGACCACGGCATGGGCGTGGTGGTGGGTGAAACGGCAGAGATCGGCGACGACTGCACCATCTACCAGGGCGTCACGTTGGGCGGCACCTCGCTGTGGAAAGGCGTGAAGCGCCACCCCACGCTGGGCCGCGGTGTCATCGTCGGCGCCAATTCGCAGGTGCTGGGCGGCTTCACGGTGGGCGACGGCGCGCGCATCGGGTCGGGCGCGGTGGTGGTCAAGGCCGTGCCAGCAGGCGCCACGGCGGTGGGCAACCCGGCGCGCATCATTCAGGCCGACGTCGAGGCGGCGCGCGAAGAAGTGGCGGCCAAGATGGGCTTTTCGGCCTATGGCGTCACGCAAGGTGACGATCCGGTGTCGGTGGCCATGAAGGGCTTGATTGACAACGCCTCGGGTCACGAGCACCAGATCGCGCTGCTCTGGCAGGCCATAGAAAAACTGTCCATCCGCTCGCGTGAACTACCCGCCGGCGACTGCGTGCCGGGCGACGCCCACACCACCGAGACCTTCGACGCCGAGCGTTTGAACCGCCTGGTGAAGTAGCGCTTGCGGCCGGCCCGGCGCATGGGCCGGGCCACAATGCCGGCCATGGCTGCCAAGACGATCTACACCTGCCGCGAATGCGCCGGCACCTCGGCCAAGTGGCTGGGCAAGTGCCCGCACTGCGAGGCCTGGAACACGCTGGACGAAACGGTGGCCGAGCCGGCAGGCCCGCCCGGACGCAACAGCCGCTTCCAGGCCCTGGCCAAGAGCCAGCCGGTGGTCACGCTGAGCGAGATTGCGGCCACCGATGTGGAGCGTGTTTCCACCGGCCAGGAAGAGCTCGACCGCGTGCTGGGTGGCGGCATCGTGGCCGGCGGCGTGGTGCTGATCGGCGGCGACCCCGGCATCGGCAAGAGCACGCTGCTGCTGCAGGCGCTGGACGCCATGAGCACGCGGCTGAAGGTGCTGTACGTGACGGGCGAAGAAAGCGGCTCGCAGGTGGCGCTGCGTGCGCGCCGGCTGGGCCTGCCCGGCACGCGGGTGCGCGTGCTGGCCGAGATACGGCTGGAAAGCATCGCCGCGGCCATCGAGAACGAAGCGCCCGACTTCTGCGTCATCGACTCCATCCAGACCGTCTACTCCGACCAGTTCACCGCCGCGCCCGGCTCGGTAACGCAGGTGCGCGAATGCGCCGCGCAGCTAACGCGCATCGCCAAAACGCGCGGCTGCACCATGGTGCTGGTGGGCCATGTCACCAAGGAAGGCGCGCTGGCCGGGCCGCGCGTGCTCGAGCACATCGTCGACACCGTGCTGTACTTCGAGGGCGACACGCATTCCAGCTTTCGCCTGGTGCGGGCCATCAAGAACCGCTTTGGCGCCGTCAACGAGATCGGCGTGTTCGCCATGACCGAGCGCGGCCTGAAGGGCGTGAGCAACCCTAGCGCGATCTTCTTGTCCACCCACGGCGAGCCCGTGCCTGGCAGTTGCGTGATGGTGACGCTGGAAGGCACACGCCCGCTGTTGGTGGAGATACAAGCGCTGGTGGACAGCGGCGGGCCCAGCCCGCGCCGGCTGAGCGTGGGCCTGGACCGCGACCGCCTGGCCATGCTGCTGGCCGTGCTGCACCGCCACGCGGGTGTCAGCTGCATGGACCAGGACGTGTTTGTCAACGCCGTGGGCGGCGTGCGCATCGCCGAGCCCGCCGCCGACCTGGCCGTGTTGCTGGCCATCCAGGGCAGCCTGCGCGGGCGTGCCTTGCCGCGCGGCTTCTTCGCTTTTGGCGAGGTCGGCCTGGCCGGCGAAGTGCGGCCCGCGCCGCGCGGTCAAGAACGCTTGAAAGAAGCCGCCAAGCTGGGCTTTTCTGTCGCCGTGGTGCCCAAGGCCAATGCGCCCAAGAAGCCGCCAGAAGGGCTGACCGTGCACGCGGTGGAACGTATCGAGCAAGCCATTGAGGTGGTGCGCGGCATGACTTGAATACCGCTGCTCATCGGCGATATGTCGCGGCCGGGCTGGCGAGCTTTTCGCGCAGGGTTTGCTGCAAACCGTAGGCCAACCGCCGTGACTCGTTGCCCAGCCGGTAGGCGAAGGCGGGCAGGCGCCGCGTCCAGTGAAATTTGCGCGAGACACCCGCTGGCGCCAAGATGGTCGAGGCGATCTGGTCATCGTGTCCGCAAGGTGTTGGCGTGACCAGCCGCACCTTCAGGCCAAAGCGCCAGCCCTGGTCGAAAACGTGGTCGTAGGGCAGGCTCATCGGCAGCAAACCCTCGGCATAGGCCTGCGCCGCGCGGCGGTTGACGACGTAGGCGCTAGAGCCCGTGCAGCGGCTGAGCATCACCGCCAGCACGTGGCCAGGCGCCAGTTGCAGCACCGGCACAGGCGTTCCTGAATGCACCGCCGACAGCTTGACCATGTCCCAACGATCGGCATGCTGGATCAAGCCCTGCAGCACGGCGGGCAGGCTGTCGTGCAGCAGCACGTCGTCTTCCAGCACCAGCGCAAACTCGGCTGGGCTGGCCAGGAAGTGCTGCATGGCGTGCACATGCGACAGGTAACATCCCAGCTCGCCCAGCACCGGTGTCATGCCGTGTTTGCGGCGGTAGGCCGGCTCGTCGAGCGCGGCGCGGTCGGTGTCTTGCATCGCACGCGCGTCGACCGCCGGCAAGCGTGTAAAAGGCAGCGCCAGTCGTTGCATCTGTTGACTGATGCGTGCCAGCCGTTCAGGCGCGCGGTCGAGGTTGATCACCCATGTCTGCAAGCGTTCCATCGGCATCATTTTGCGCGAAGCCCTCCGCGACAACGGGCCGGGGCGTGCCGTGAGCACCGCACTGGGTTGGGCGCTGGCCCTGGCGGCTCTGGTGGCCGGCTACGTGGGCTATGGTTGGCCCGGCGTGGTGCTGGCGCTGAGCGTGGTGGTGTTCTGGATGCTGTTGCAGTTCAGCCGGGCCTTGCGCGCCATGCGCGAGGCGGCAGGCCGGCCCGTCGGCCGAATCGACAACGCCGTGATGCTGCATGCCCGGCTGCGCACCGGCATGAGCCTGGTTCAGGTCATGAAGCTCACGCGCAGCCTGGGTCAGGCGCTGTCACAGGAGCCGGAAGTCTTTCTGTGGACCGACGAGGCCGGCGACAGCGTTCGGGTGGAGTTGCGCAGTGGCCGCGTCAGCGCATGGGTGCTGCAGCGCGCCGGCGTTGCGCCAGCCAGCCCAGCATCAGCAGGCCCGACAGCATGAAGGCGTAGCTGCCCGGCTCGGGCACGGCGCTGGTGAACAACGCCGCCTGGGACAGCGGGGGCGCAGCCAGGCCGGCGAATCCCTGGGTGATGCCATAGGTGTCGAATTCAATCGTCGATAGGCCCGTGCCACCGCCGTTGAAGAGGTACAGGCTGTAGGTGCCGCCGCCCTGCAGGCCCAGCACAAAGGCGCCGGTTTGCGCCGCCGACAACAGCAGATCGCCAAACTGCACGCTGCCCGGGTTGGCACTGAACAGGCCCGAGGCGTCCAGCGTGGTGCCCGCCAGTGTGAACAGTTGGCTGCCAAAAGTGGCGGTGTCTGTGCCGCCGCTGCCCAGCGTGCCGGCCAGCGGGCCTTGACAGTCTGACGCATAGCCGGTGCCAAAGACGGTGCTGAGCGAGTCGCTGCACGCCACCGTCGTAGGCCCGCCGCCGGCTGCCAAAGTGGGGGCGGCGAAGGCAGCGGCGCTCACGGCCAGGGCGCAGGCGATGGGGCGGATGTTCATGGCGGGCTGTCCTGGTGAATTCCTGATGGCATGGATGCTAGGCAGCGGCTGTCGCCACAGGGGCCGCGCCACCCCCCGCAAGCACGGGGGATGGCGCGCCGCCACGGCCAGTCACGTGCAAAACGACCGTGTGGAATTTCCGGCGTCGCCGAGCCCTAAAATCGAAACCCCTTTTGCGCGACCCCAAGGAACTCCCATGTCGATGTCCGACCGCGATGGCAAGATCTGGATGGACGGCGAGCTCGTCGAGTGGCGCGACGCCAAAATCCACGTGCTGTCGCACACCCTGCACTACGGCTGCGGTGCCTTCGAAGGCGTTCGCGCCTACAACACTGCCCGCGGCACGGCCATCTTCCGCCTGCAAGAGCACACCGAGCGGCTCTTCAACAGCGGCAAGATCCTGCGCATGAAGATTCCCTTCACCCCTCAGCAGGTGATCGACGCCCAGCTGGAAGTGGTGCGTGTCAACAAGCTGGAGAGCTGCTACCTGCGCCCGCTGATCTGGATCGGCGACAAGAAGCTCGGCGTCAGCCCCAAGGGCAACGACATCCACCTCATGGTGGCCGCCTGGCCCTGGGGCGCCTACCTGGGCGAAGAGGGCTTGAAGCGCGGCATCCGCGTCAAGACCAGCAGCTACACGCGCCACCACGTCAACATCACCATGACGCAGGCCAAGGCGGTGAGCAACTACACCAACAGCATCCTGGCCAACATGGAAGCCACCGACGAGGGCTACGACGAGGCGCTGCTGCTGGACCCGAGCGGCTTTGTCAGCGAAGGCGCGGGCGAGAACCTGTTTGTCATCAAGAAGGGCGTGGTCTACACCCCCGACCTGTCGGCCGGTGCGCTCAACGGCATCACGCGCGACACGGTCTTCAACATCTGTCAGGACCTGGGCCTGACGCTGAAGGAAAAGCGCATCACGCGCGACGAGGTCTACATCTGCGACGAGGCCTTCTTCACGGGCACCGCAGCCGAGGTGACGCCGATCCGCGAGCTCGACCGCATCGAACTCGGTACCGGCAGCCGTGGACCCATCACCGAGGGTATCCAGGCGGCGTTCTTCGACATCGTGAATGGCCGCAACCGCAAGTACGACAGCTGGCTCAGCCTGGTGTGAGCATGGACCAACCCAAAGCCCTGGTGGAGCTGACCGCCGCCGACCTGACCGGCCCCGGCGTCGCCTTCTGCCCCAACCCGCGCATGCCCTTGTGGAGCAACCACCCCAAGGTCTTCATCGATGTGGCCAGCACAGGCCAAGGTCGCTGCCCATATTGCGGCACGGTGTACCGCCTGAAGTCCGGCGAGAAGTTGCACCCGGCGCACTGACCGCGCCACCAGCTTCACGGCCCGTCATGAAAGATGATCCCCTGGCCTTGATGCGCGACGCCTTGGCCGGCGCCAGGACCTTCGTGTGGGAATGGGACATCGACAGCGATCACCTCCTGGATATGGACGGCGGCCTGTCCCTGCTGGGCTACCCCGCGGGGGCCCTGCCGCATACCCAGCAGGCCTGGAGCCAGCTGATCCACCCTGACGATCTCGAGGCCAACGAGCGGGCCTACCAGTACCATGCCTGCGGTCAGGCCGAGGTCTACGAACACACCTACCGCGCGCGTGCCCACGACGGCCAGTGGCGCTGGACACAGGAACGCGGACGCATCGTCGATCGCCACGCCGACGGCCGGCCGCGGCGCATGCTGGGCACGCAGACCGACATCACCGACCAGCGCGCGGCGCAAGCGGCCGAGTTCGAGGCGCGCAGCCGGCTGCAGCGCATCGCCGGCCACACGCCGGGCCTGCTGTACCAGTTCGAAATGAGCCCGGACCTGAGCTCGCGGTTCAACTACGTGAGCGAGCGGGTGCAGGAGATTTTTGGCCTGACCGCCGACGAGGCTGTGCGCGATGCGCAGGCGGTGTTTGCCGTCATTGCACCGCAAGACCGCGACCGCGTCGTGCAGTCCGTGATCGACTCGGCGCGCCAGCTCAGCGAATGGCGCTGCGAATTCCGCTTGCCACGCCCGGGTGGTCTGCCGCGCTGGATTGCCGGCAGCGCGTCACCCGAACGGCTGCCCGACGGGCGCACCGTGTGGCATGGCTACATGCAGGACGTGACCGCGGGGCACGAACTCGAGCAGGCGCGGCGTGACGCGGCTGTGGCGGCAGCGGCCAACCATGCCAAGACCAATTTCCTATCGCGCATGAGCCACGAACTGCGCACGCCGCTGAACGCCGTGCTGGGCTTTGCGCAGCTAATGGAGATCGATCGCAGCGAACCACCGACACCCAAGCAGATGCGGCGGCTGGAGATGATCCGTGAGTCGGGCCAACACCTGCTGCACATGATCGGCGACCTGCTCGACCTAACCCGCATCGAGGCCGGCAGCCTGACGCTGATGCTGGAGGCCGTGTCGCTGGACGAACTGGCGAAGCAGGCGCTGGAGATGATGGCAACTGCCGCCAGCCGGGTCCAGGTACAACTGCATTTGCAGCCTGCCGGGCAGGCGCTGGTGGTACGCGCCGACCGCACGCGCCTGCGCCAGGTGTTGCTCAACCTGCTGTCCAACGCCATCAAATACAACCGGCCCGGTGGGCAGGTGAACCTGCGGCTGGGGCTGCTCGGCACGGACGAGGTGTTGTTCGAGGTGCAGGACAACGGGCTGGGCATCGATGCGGCCGATCTGAGTCGGGTATTCGAGCCCTTTCACCGCGGCAGCCAGGCCGCAGGTACCGTGGAGGGTGCGGGCATCGGGTTGAGCGTGACGCAGGCCCTGGTGCAGATGATGGCCGGCCGCATCACGGTGGCCAGCACGCCGGGGGAGGGGTCGACCTTCAGCGTCGTATTGCCCGCCTACCTTTCCACGTAAACCAGGGCCGTGCGCGCCGGCACACGCAATGTGCCGGTGGCGCTGTCCCAGCCGGCACCGCTGGCGGGCCGCGGGTCGGCGGCGCCGGGCGCCAGGTGCACCGGGTGCAGTTGCCAGCGCCGGCCTTGCAACTCGGGCAGTACCAGCGTCTGCGCTTGCGGGTTCACGTTGATGGCAAACATCAGCGCCGACCAGCCCGCCCCGGGCAGGCCGCGGCCGTCCAGCACGCCGGCCACCACGCTGGCGTTCTGCGCCGGCCCGGTGCCCACAAAACGCAGCCGGGCAGCCACCTCGCCTGCCGTGCGCAGGCGCAGCAGTGCGCTGCTGGCGCGTATGCGCAGCAAGTCCAGAAAGGCGTCGCGCGTGAAGCGAATCTGCGCTGGTGTGGGCTTGATGGCCGCGTCTTGCAGCAACGGCAGCATCAGCGGCCAGTGGCGGCCGTTGTCGGGTTCGGGCGGCAGGCCGGTGGCGAAGTAGTTGTCCGTGTAGGTCCAGTCCATGCGGTTGAACCAGTCGCCGCTGTCGTAGCTGTTGGCGTCCAGCGATTTGCTGCGCAGCGTCTCTATGCCGGCATGGAAGTACGCGATGCCTTGGCTGAACGCGGTGACTGCCATGCCCAGCACCTGCACGCGGGCGCGGTCCTCGGCCAGTGTCGCCTGCGGCAGCTTGTAGACGTTGATGTCGAACAGCGTCTGGTTGTCGTGGTTGTCAACATAGTTCACCACCTCGCCGGGCTGGCTGGCGTAGCCGGCGGGCTGGCCGGCGTAGTCGATTTGTGAGAGCGGCTTGACGCTGCCGTCGTGGGTTTGCAGTCGGTAGTTGCGCAGCGTGCCGGCCAGGCCCACGCGCACCATGTCGGCCGCGCGCAGCAGCTCTTGCGCGCCGCCCAGGCCTGCCGCCAGGGCGTGCGCATTGCGCTCGACGTGCAGGCCGTTGATCCAGCCCTGGCGCTGCACGAGCGCCACGCCGCTGTCTTGCGCGCCGCCGCCGCGCACGGCGTCGCGGGCGCGGTCACTGAAGGTGCCTATGCCGCTGCCGGCCAGGCTGAGCTGCGAGGCCTGCACGAAGCGCGCGCCGTCTTTCACCTCACCAAAATTCCAGCCTTCGCCGATGAGGTCGATGCGCCGCCTGCTGGCGCGGTTCACGGCCGCCTGCAGCCGCTGCATGGCCGCACGCGGCTGGTGGCCCATGAGGTCGAAGCGGAAGGAATCGATGCGGTGTTCGCGTGCCCACAGCACGGCCGAGTCGATCATCAGCCGCGCCATCATCAGGTTCTCGGTGGCGGTGTTGTCGCAGCAGGTCGAGCGTTCTACCTGGCCCGTGGCGCCCAGCCGGTGGTAGTAGCCGGGCACGATGCGGTCGAGCACCGACTGCGCGTGCTGCCCCGAGGCGCTGGTGTGGTTGTAGACCACGTCCATGCCCACGCGCAGGCCCGCGCGGTGCAGGGCCTGCACCATCTGGCGCAGCTCCAGGATGCGTCGCGCGCCGTCGTTCGCGTCGCTGGCGAAGCTGCCCTCGGGCGCGTTGAAGTGCAAGGGGTCGTAGCCCCAGTTGAAGCAGTCGGTGGCCGCGCCGGCCATCACCAGGGCTTGCTGCGCGGTGCTGGCCGGGCCGGCCGCGGCCAGTGCGGCGGCATCCGGCGTGGTGCAACCGGTTTCCGGCACCGTGGCCAGGTCGAACACCGGCAGCAGGTGCACGTCGGTCAGGCCGGCGTCGGCCAGGGCGCGCAGGTGGCGCATGCCGTCAGACCCGGTCTCGGTGAAGGCCATGTACTTGCCGCGGTGCGGCGCGCTGACGGTGGTGTCGCCGATGGAGAAGTCGCGCACGTGCAGCTCGTAGATCACCATGTCGGTGGCCGCGGCCACTTTGCTCGGGTGGGGTGTGTTGTCCCAGCCCGGCGGCTTGAGCGCGGGGGCGTCCAGGCGGCCTATCCAGCTGCGCTTGGAGTTGGCGTTGAGGCTGGTGGAGTAGGGGTCGGTGACGCGGTTGCGCACCAGGCCCACGCCGGGCACCTGCACGTCAACCAGGTAGGTGTAGTAGCCCCCGCTCAGGTCGCCGCGCTGGCGTGTGGACCAGCTGCCGGTGGCGCTGTCGCGCTGCAGGGGCGCCAGCGCCCGCGCGGCGGCATCGGGGCCGTCGTGCAGGCACAGGGCCACGCTGCGTGCGGTGGGCGCCCAAAGCTTGAACTGCGTGGCCTGCGCCGATACGCTGACGCCCAAGTCCGCCGCGCGCTCGGCCGCCGCATACAGGTCGTCCAGCGCGCCCGCGCTTTGCACCCGGGTGGCCCGTTGCACACGGCCCGCCGCGTCTTCCTGCGTTAGCACCAGTTCACCGCGGTGCCATTGCGCGCGCTGCCGGCGCGACACAGCGGCCCACTTCAGCACCGGCCCGGCGGCCACCCACTTGAAGCGCTCGGCTGTAGCGCTGGGAAGCCGGCCCTTGAAGACCGCCAGCGGCGCCGCGCCGTCGGCACCGCGCACGGGCTGACCGGGCAAGGCGACGATGCCACCGCGCGCGGCGTGGTGCAAAACGAAACGCGCCTGGGCGTCGGCCGCGGGCCAGCGCAGGTGGCGGCTGTCCAGCCAGACCGCGCGGGCATCGAGTGCCTCGCCCGGCGCGGCCTGCAGCAGCTGCTGAAAGCCGGCGTCGCAATCAGCCAGGCTTGGCGGCGTTGCCGCGGCCGCATGCGACGCCGCCGGCAAGATGGCGAGCGCGACGGCGCACCAGCCGTGCAGCAGCCGGGTATGAAGGCTCAGGTTCATGGCAGTCTCCGGGCGCCGGTTCGGTGCCCGGGCTGCGCGATGCTAGCGGCGGCGCCGGCCAGCCGGCCCGGCGCGCCTGTCGTGGGCTGCCGCAGCCTGTCGCCCCGGGGCCGCTGTGGGTCGCCCGGCCCTGGCAGTCAGCGCGGCGGTGCGTACAGTGCGCAACATCCGAGCACCCGACCCCGAGCCCACCCGATGAACTCCCCGGCCCCTGCGATGTCTGACACCACCCCGTGGGCCCAGCGCGGCAAGCGCTTTGCTGCCGCGGTGGTCAGGGCCTATCACGCCTATGCCAACTGGCTGGTCGGCATCAGCTGGCGGCGCTTCATCGTGCTGGCGATCGGCCTGCTGATCGTGGTGGGCATTCTTCACGACAAGCCGCCCTTCACCTGGACGCTGACCGAGCGCGTCGAGTCGCAGAGCCCGCGGGTGGTGGTGCTGCCGCCGCGCGCGGCCAAAGCGCCCGTTGCGCCGGCCGCACCTGCCGCCCCCCAGGCTCCGGCGCGGACCCAAACGCCGGGCAAGGGCGAGGGCGTAGACATCAGCATCGGCAAGGACGGCATCCGCGTCACGCCCAAGGGGGCCAAGCCGGCTGATGCGGCGTCGGCCACAGCTGACGGGGCTGGGCAGCGCGGCGTGCACATCACGCTGCCGCCCGGCGTGGTCAGCGAGACGGTGCGTGAAGCGGTTGAAGAAGCCCGCCGGCAGATCGAGGACTCTGTGCGCCAGGCGCGCCGCGACGCCGAGCAGGCGGCCGCCGATGCCGAACAAGCGCGCCGCGACGCCCAACACGCCATCGACGAGTTGGTGCAGGCGCAGGGCCGGTCGCGTTCGTCCACCCGCACCACCCGTGTGGGCGTGGGCGACGTGCTGATGCAGTTCACGCTGCTGTGGGTGGTGGCCTCGGCCATCATCAAGTTCAGCTACAAGGGCCGCATGCAGGCCGAGGTGAAGGCCGCGCAGGCCACCGAGACAGCAGAGTCCGAGTCGCTCAAGCGCCAGGTCGTTGAAGCACGCATGGCGGCCATGCAGGCACAGGTGGAACCGCACTTTTTGTTCAACACGCTGGCTTCGATAGACCACTTGATCGAGACCGACCCGGCGCGCGCCAGCACCATGCAAAAGAACCTGATCGCGCTGCTGCGTGCCAGCATGCCCACGATGCGCGAAGCGAATGGGCAAAGCGCGGGCGACGGCAGCCGCAGTGGTGTGCGCGACATCGGGCGCGAGCTGGCGGTGATCCGGCCCTACCTTGAAATACTGAAGGTGCGCATGGAAGAGCGGCTAACCACCGAGATCGCCGTGCCCGACGGCCTGCTGTCGGCCGAGTTCCCGCCCATGATGATCCAGACCTTGGTCGAAAACGCCATCAAGCACGGCCTGGAGCCCAAGCCCGAGGGCGGCAGCTTGCGCGTGGCCGCCGAGATCATCCACGGCAAGATGGCGGTGAGCGTGGCCGACACCGGCCTGGGCTTTGGCCGCGCCGCCACCGCCGGCACGGGCGTGGGTCTGGCCAACATCCGCGAGCGTTTGCAACTGCTGTACGGCAACCGCGCCACGCTGACCGTGGCCGAGAACCAGCCCAGTGGCACGGTGGTCACGGTGACCGTGCCCTACAAGTCAGTCGAAGGAGTATGAGATGACATCACTCCCCACCACGGCCGTGCTGGCCGACGACGAGCGGCTGATGCGCGACCAGCTGCGTGCCCGCCTGGCCGAGGTCTGGCCCGAACTGCAGATCGTGGCCGAGGCCAAGAACGGGCTGGAGGCCGTGCAGCTCGTGGCCGAGCACCGCCCCGAGGTGGTGTTCCTGGACATCCGCATGCCCGGGCTGACCGGCGTGGAGGCGGCGCGCCAGATCGTGCAGTTGCCGCCGCGCGAAGGACACGAGGGCGATGAGGCTGAATTGCCCCCGGAGATCGTCTTCATCACCGCCTACGACCAGTACGCCGTCGAAGCCTTCGAGCAGGGCGTGGCCGACTACGTGCTCAAGCCCGCCGAGCGCGACCGGCTGCAGCTCACCGTCGAGCGCATCCGCCAGCGCCTGGCCGCACGCCAGGGCGTGGCCGAGGCCCCCGCAGGCCCGCCGCTGCAGCAGTTGCTGCACCAGTTGGCCGCGAAGATGAACCCGGGCGGCCCGCCGCAGTACCTGAAGTGGATCCAGGCCACGGTGGGCCAGGCGATCCAGATGATCCCGGTGGAGGACGTGCTGTTCTTCGTCAGCGACGAGAAATACACCCGGGTGCAGACGGCGCAGGTCGAGGCCTTGATTCGCAAGCCCATCAAGGAGCTGGTCGATGAGGTCGACCCGCACCTGTTCTGGCAGATTCACCGCAGCACGCTGGTCAACGTCAAGGCCATCGCGGGCGTGACACGCGACTTCCGCGGCCGCCAGATCGTGGGTGTGCGCGGCCACCCCGAAAAGCTGGAAGTCAGCCGCAGCTACACGGGCCTGTTCAAGGGCATGTAGTCGGCAGCGCTCAGCTCGCCGCCGCGCCGGGCTGCGGGCGCTGCGCTGACTTCGGCCGAAAGGCCTTGCACACGGCCTCGTTGGTTTGCAGGTAGGGCCCGCCGATCAGGTCGATGCAATACGGCACGGCGGCAAAGATGCCGTGCACGGGCGGGCTGGCCTGCGGCAGGCCTTCCAGGGTCTCGGCAATGGCCTTGGGCTGGCCGGGCAGGTTGATGATCAGCGCTTTGCCGCGCACCACGGCCACCTGGCGCGACAGGATGGCCGTGGCCACGAAGGCCAGGCTGATCTGGCGCATCTGCTCGCCGAAACCGGGCATCACTTTGTCGGCCACGGCCAGCGTCGCTTCGGGCGTCACGTCACGCAGCGCCGGGCCCGTGCCGCCAGTGGTGAGCACCAGGTCGCAGTGCAGCTCGTCCACCAGTTCGCACAGCGTGGCGCTGATGCCGGCCTGCTCATCGGGAATCAGCCGCTCATGCCACTGCACGGGGTTGCGCAGGCAGCGGCTCAACCAGTCGCGCAGCGCGGGGATGCCTTTGTCTTCGTAGATGCCGCTGGAGGCGCGGTCGCTCACCGACACCAGGCCGATGTGTACGCGGTCTGGTTCACTCATGGCGGCAACATCGGGCGGATGAACTGGAACAGCTCGCGCGCGCTGCGCGGGTTGCGCTTGTCAGGCGGCAGGGCAGCCGCGCGCCGCGCGGCGCGCACGAGGCTGCGCAGTTGTTGGGTGTCGGTGTCGGGGTGCTCGGTCTGCCAACGGGTCAGGGCCTCGTCGTCGGCGATGAGTTCGTCACGCCAGCGCTCGGTCAGGTGCAGGGCCAGGGTGGCGCGCGCCGAGCCTATGGTGGCGGCGGCCACCGCTTCGCGCAGCACTTCTTCGTCAGCACCGCGCATGAGCTTGCCCACGTACTGCATCTGGCGCCGTTTGCCTTCGAAGGACTTGGTCTTGCGCCAGACCTCGATGGCGTGACGCAGTGCGTCGGAGATGTCCAGCCCGGCCAGTCTGTGGTCAGACAGCGCGGCCACCGAGACGCCCAATTCCTGCAGCTCGTGGGCCTTTTGCTTGAGCTGCGTTTTGCTCGGCGTGGCCTCAGCGTCGGCGTCGGGGCTGTCGCCAGCGTCGTCGGCCTGGCCGTAGTGCACATCGGTGCCGCGGTGCGGTGCGGCGCGTCGGCTCATGATCAGGGTCTTCCTCGGGGGTGGGTCGGTATCATAAGAGCGACTTCCTTCCGTGCCGCGCCCTGTCGCGCGCCCTACCGATGACCACTTCTGTCCGCCCCGCGTCCCTTTCCGATTCGGGCTTTGCCTACCGCAAGGAACAGTTCCAGCAGATCGTCGAGGACACCTTGGCGCTGGCCCGCCAGCTCGGTGCCAGCAATGCCGGGGCCGAGGTCTCCGAGGGCGTGGGCCTGTCGGTGAGTGTGCGCAAGGGCGAGCTGGAAAACGTTGAACGCAACCGCGACAAGTCGCTGGGTGTGAGCGTGTACCTGGGCCAGCGCCGGGGCAACGCCAGCACCTCTGACTTCTCGCCGGCAGCGCTGAAGCAGACCGTGCAGGCGGCCTACGACATCGCGCGCTTCACGGCCGAGGACCCGGCCGCCGGTCTGCCGGATGCGGCCGACATGGCCACGCCCGCCGAAGCGGCGCGCGACTTCGATCTGTTCCACCCCTGGACCGTGGACGCGGCCGCCGCGGCCGTGCTGGCGCAGCGCTGCGAGGCTGCCGCCATGGGCGTGGACAAGCGCATCACCAACTCCGAAGGCGCGGGTGTGTCTGCGCAGCAGGCGCATTTCTGGGCCGGCAATTCGCGCGGCTTTCGCGGCGGCTATGCCAGTTCGCGGCACTACATCTCGGTCTCGCCGATAGCCGGCAAAGGCCGTGACATGCAGCGTGATGCCTGGTACACGTCGATGCGCGACGCCGGTGAATTGGCATCGCCAGAAGCGGTCGGCCGCTACGCCGCCGAGCGCGCACTGGCGCGCCTGAAGTCACGCCGCGTGCCCACGGGCCCGGTCGACGTGCTGTTCGAATCGACCGTGGCCGCTGGCTTGCTGGGCGCGTACGTGCAGGCGACATCGGGCGGCGCGCTCTACCGCAAGACCACCTTCCTGGCCGACAGCCTGGGCCAGCAGGTGCTGGCCAAGCACATCGACATCCATGAGGACCCGCACCAGCCCAAGGGCAAGGGCAGCGCGCCCTTCGACGACGAGGGTGTGCGCACGCAGGCCCGCCACATCCTTCAGGCGGGCGTGGTGCAAAGCTACTTCCTGTCCAGCTACTCCGCACGCAAGCTGGGCCTGCGCACCACCGGGCATGCCGGCGGCTCGCAGAACCTGAGCATGACCAGCCGGCGCACCCGCAAGGGCGACGATCTGGACGCCATGCTGGCCAAACTGGGGCGCGGCCTGTTCGTCACCGAGCTGATGGGGCAGGGCGTGAACTACGTGACCGGCGACTATTCGCGCGGCGCCGCCGGCTTCTGGGTCGAGGGCGGGCGCATCGTGCATCCGGTGCACGAGGTCACCATTGCCGGCAACCTGCGCCAGATGTTCAAACGCATTGCGGCCATTGGTGCCGACGTTTACTGCTCGGGCAGCAAGTCGGTGGGCTCGGTGCTGGTGCCGGGGTTGAAGCTGGCCGGTGCCTGAGCGGCTGCCTGGCCTGGATTCGAGCGGGAAAACCCGCCTGAGTCACCTTGGGTCCGACTCCTAAAATTGACCGCGTCAGTCTGTGTCCATCCCGCGAATCACTCAATTCAACCCCCAGGAGACATCCATGGAACGTCGTTCCTTCGTTCACGGTGCTGGCATGGCCGGCGTGCTGGCTGCCGGCGTGGCGCCTGCCATCGTGCATGCCCAGGCCAACATCCGCTGGCGCTTGAGTTCCGGGTTTCCCAAGGCGCTGGACACCATCTTCGGTGCCGCCGACAGCTTCGCCAAGAAGGTCAAGGACATGTCGGGCGGCAAGTTCGAGATCTCGGTCCATGCCGCTGGCGAACTGGTACCCATGCCGGGGCTGGTCGATGCGGTGCAAAACGGCACCGTCGAGATGGGCCACACGGCGCCGTATTACTACTTCGGCAAGAACGATGCTTTCGCAATGGGCTGCGCCATCCCCTTCGGTCTGAACAGCCGCCAGATGACGGCCTGGTCCTACGACGGCAACGGCCTGAAACTGATGCGCGAGTTCTACTCGAACTACGGTTTCACCAGCTTCCCGATGGGCAACACCGGCGCGCAGATGGGTGGCTGGTACCGCAAGGAAATCAAGACCGTGGCCGACATGAAGGGCCTGAAGTTCCGCGTCGGCGGCTTTGCCGGCAAGATCACCTCGCGCCTGGGCACCGTGTCGCAGAACATCCCTGGCGGCGAGATCTACCAGGCGCTTGAGAAAGGCACCATCGACGCTGCCGAGTGGGTCGGCCCCTACGACGACCAGAAGCTGGGCTTCAACAAGGTGGCACCGTTCTACCACTACCCCGGCTGGTGGGAAGGTGGCCCGCAGCTGGACCTGTACGTGAACCAGAAGGCCTTCGACACGCTGAGTGCCGAGAACAAGGCCATCATCGAATGCGCCGCAGCCTTTGCGCACACCGAGATGCAAGCCAAGTACGACTACCGCAACCCGACGGCGCTCAAGCAACTGGTGGCCGGTGGCACCAAGCTGGTGGCCTTCCCCAAGCCGGTGCTGGACGCGGCGTTCAAGGAAGCCATGGCGCTGTACAGCGAGCTCAGTGCCTCCAACCCGGCGTTCAAGAAGATCTACGACGACTACAGCAACTTCCGCCGCGAGGCCAACCTGTGGTTCCGCTTCACCGAGGCGCGCTTCGACAGCTTCTTGCAGAGCCAGAAGCTCTGATCGACAGCGCGTGTGTCCATGAGCCCCGCGCCCACGCGCGGGGCTTTTTTCTGGGCCGTGCACTTGGCGCGGTTCATCTACTTCCGGTTTGCCATGACCGACGAACGCGCTGAGACGAAAACCGAGCCGGACTTGCCAGCGGGCGTTGAAGGGCCGTCGTTCTCGAACGCCATGAAGGCGCTGGCCACGTTGGCCATGCTGGCCCTGGCGCGCGCTGCGTGGAACATGGTTGCCGAGGGTGTTTGGAGCACGATGGACCGCTCGTCGCAACTCGTGATGGGTGCGGCCATGCTCGTCATCGCAGCAGCCTATGGCGGCATGCTCACGGGCCGCACCAGCATCGACGGCCAGCGCATCCGACAGACCGGTTTGTGGACCAAGGAAGTGCGGCTGGCCGAACTGACCCAGGTCAAACTGATTGCCGTGCCCGGACTGACCTGGTTGATTGCGCCGCGCCTGGTGGTGCGGGCTGGCGGCCTGGCGATGACGACCTTTCACATCGCCGACAGCCGCGTGTTGGCAGCGGTCAGGCGCCTGGCCTACGGTTGAACCCGCGCCCGGCCGGCCCGATCAGGGCTTCTTGGCTGCCGCGGCGTCTCTCTTCATCGACTCTTCCAGCGCCTTCATCGGGTCCGCGTCAGCCCCGTCGCCCTCAGCTGCGCTGGCGGCCGATGCCGGGTCGGCGGCCGCCTCGGCGGCTGAGGCAGCCGAGTCGGGCTCTGCGGCAGCGCCATCGCCGCCCATTTGCTGCAGGTCCCGGCCCGCTTTTTCCAGGTCGAGCACCTTGGGCTTGTCCAGAAACGCCGTGACCGACTGCGGGAACGCAATCACCACGGCCACCAGGATGAGCTGCATCACGATCCAGGGGATCGCGCCGATGTAGATGTCCTTGGACTCCACCTTGCGCGGCAAGCTGCCGTTCTTGAACAACGTATCGGAGATGCCGCGCAGGTAGAACAGCGCAAAGCCGAACGGCGGGTGCATGAAGCTGGTCTGCATGTTGACGCAGATCATGACGCCGAACCAGATGAGGTCGATGCCCAGCTTGTCAGCCACCGGCGCCAGGAACGGGATGATGATGAAGGCGATCTCGAAGAAGTCGAGGAAGAACGCCAGGAAGAAGATGAAGATGTTGACGACGATGAGGAAGCCGGTTTGCCCGCCTGGAAGGCCCGTCAACAGGTGCTCGATCCACTTGCCGCCTTCGACACCCTGAAAGACCAGCGAAAACACCCGCGACCCGATGAGGATGAACACCACCATGGCGGTGATGCGCATCGTGCCCACCAACGCGCCCTTGACCAGCGGCCAATTCAGCCGGCCATGCATGGCGGCCAATACAAACGCGCCCATCGCGCCCATGGCGCCGGCCTCGGTGGGCGTACAGATGGCCGACTTCATGCCCGGCAGGCCACCCATGCTGCCCAGCACCAGGGCGATAAGCACCGCGGAGGGAATGATCCCGCGCAAGCACTTCAAGACCAGGGCCGACCCGGACAGGGTGCGTGCTTCCTTGGGGACGCCGGGCACATGGGCGGGGTAGGCCCGGGACAAGAGGAAGGTGTAGGTCAGAAACAGCAGCACTTGCAGCAGGGCCGGGCCCCATGCGCCCTTGTACATGTCGCCCACCGGCCTGCCGAGCTGGTCGGCCAGCACCACCAGCACCAACGAGGGCGGCACCAACTGGGTGATGGTGCCCGACGCTGCCAGCACGCCGGTGGCGTAGCGTATGTTGTAGTTCCAGCGCATCATGACCGGCAAGGAGATCATCGCCATCGCGATCACCTGCCCGGCCACGGTGCCCGTGACCGCGCCCAGGATGAAGCCGACGATAATCACCGAGTAGCCCAGCCCGCCCCGTGCCGGGCCGAAAAGCTGCCCCATCGAGTCGAGCATGTCCTCGGCCAGCCCGCACTTCTCGAGGATGGTGCCCATCAGCGTGAAGAACGGAATTGCCAGCAACAAGTCGTTCGACAAAATGCCGAACACGTTCAGTGGCAGCGCGTTCATGA
>JANOLY010000296.1:0-5603 GCA_031420055.1 Burkholderiales bacterium
AAGGCACGGCCTTCAACCCTCGGCGCCGAGCACGCGGCCGGCGACAGTGCGAAGCATCTCCACCATCGCTGGGTCGCGCGCTTGCGGGGCGGTGATGAGCGCGTGGTCCAGCGCGCGCCTGCAAGCACAGCCCAGCGCCTGTGGGTCGCCGCCGCAGACGGATCACACCACCTTGACGAAGCGCCCGTACCCCTTGAGCGTGGCGTCGGCGGTCAGCAGTGTCAGGCCTTCTTCCATGGCCTGAGCGACGAGCATGCGGTCGAAAAGATCGCGGTGAACCCATGGCAAGCCCGCCACACGCGCGATGTGGGCTGGGGCGACGGGCAACTCGATGAAGCCCTCGGCAACCAATGCCTGGTGCAGCAATTTGGAGTCCACCGAGAAGCCGGGCCGCCCCAGCGAGGTCTTGATCGCGACCTCCCAGAGCGAGGCATGGCTGAATGCCAGTGGCGACTCTCGCGACTGCAACTGCCGCCGCGCCTTGGGCGACAGGCGCGCAGGCTCGAAAGCCGCCCACAGGATGAGATGTGTATCGAGAAGCAGCATGCTCAGCGTACGCTGCCGAACATCGCGTCGATGTCACTCTCGAAGCCCTTCTTGAGCTCGGTGCTCACCACGCCCTTGCCTGCGAGAAATCCAAGGGCCCGGGTGGCCGACACCGGTTCGATCGGGACCACGCGCACCATGGGCTTGCCGGCCTTTGCAATGACGAACTCGCGCCCTTTGGCGGCCTGCTCCACCAAGCGCGACAGGTGCGTCTTGGCCTCGTGGATGTTGAAGATGTCGCTCATGAAAGACTCCCGCAGTGGACCAAGTCCAGTGGACTAAGTTTAGCAGCGGGGCCGAAGTCGTGACTTGCGGCGGTCGATGCCGATGCGGTGCTTCACCGTCACCGGCAGGGCCACCGCGTCCTGCATGGCCTTGACGCAATTGGCCACCAGGTCAGGCTCGGCCATCAGGCAGGCCCCGAAGGCGCCGCGCTGCACGCGTTGACCAGTACGATTGGGTACGAGACAAAAAAGCGGGCCGAAGCCCGCCTTGTCTGCATGACCCGAAGGCCGCGGATCAGAACTTGAGCGTCGCCCCCAGGGAGTAGGCGCGGCCGATCACGTCGTACCACTGCGGGAAGGTGTTGCCGCTGTTGGTCGTCGTGGTACCAACGTTGGCACCCAACAGGGGCGGCTGCAAGTCAGTGGCGTTGTTGATCGCCAAGGACAGTCGCACATTCTTGGTGGCTTGCCAGGCAAAGCTCAGGTCTACGTAGTTGTAGGCCTTGATGCTGGCGAACTGAGGCAAGGTTGCAGGCGCACCCTGAATGTCGGACTTGCCCAGATAACGCCAGTTGTAGCCAGCCGTGAAGTTGCCCATCGACCAAGTCGCCCGTTGGCTGTACTTGACCTTGGACGTCGGGCCACCGCAGTCCGGGCCATTGAACCCGACGCATTCGATGCGCGCCACCGACGGCAGAGACTGGAAGCCCTTCTTCACGACCTGTGTCGCTTGCAAGCCCAGATCCACGCGCCCCCAACTCTGCAGGCTCAATCGGTAGCTCACACCGAGGTCAAAGCCTTCGGTATCCTCCAGGCCCAGGTTGGATGTCTGTGTGATCACACCGGCGGAGCCGTTAAGACTGCCGGTGGTCACGTTGCGCACGATGAGTGCACAGAACGGGTTGCCCGCATCGAAGCCCGAGTTGAGCGTCGCGCTATAACAGCCATCGAGGACCTGGTTCGTCGTGGCGCTGGACACCGCCTTGTTGATCTTGATCTTGTAGTGGTCCAGCGTGATCGACAGACCGGGAACAAATTCTGGCTCCCAGACCAGGCCGATGGTCGTGGTGTCGGCTTCCTCGGGGTTGAGGTTGGGATTGCCACCGCCGGTGTTGCTGATTTGCCCTGCAGCCGGCGCTGGCACATTGCCGAACTGCGACAGCGGCACGCCTGTGATGCGGCACAGGTTGGAGAGCGTTCCGGGCGTGTTGGCCTGGGCGGCGCTAACCAGAGCCAACTGGCACGGATCAACGGGGCGATTGGACAACCCACTGACGATAGGCTGGTACAGCTCGTTGATGTTGGGCGAGCGTGTCGCACGCTGTTGCATGGCGCGGAAACGCAGTCCTTTGACCGGGGCGTAGTCCAGGCCGTACTTCCAGCTGCCATAGGTCTGGCTGCTGACCGCGGTCTTGAACTCGCTCTCGCGGTAGCCACCTTCGAAGTTCAGCGAACGAATGCCCATCATGCCGCCTGCCAGCGGCACGATGGTCTCGAGGAAACCTTCCTTGAGCGACAGCTGGCCCCTGCGGTCCGGCAGCGGCGCGCCGGTACCCAGGACTTCGCCGTTGACTTGCGATGGGCCGTCCGACAGGTTGCCGGCCGACATGACGCGCTCTTCCATTCCGAGGGCCAACGACACGGGTGCTTTTGCGAAGGGGCTCTTCAGCATGCCCAAGTCGCCATTGACTGCCAAACTTTTGACTGTCTGAGTGACGGTCGTGGTCTGAATCGCGGTCTGGTTGAAGAACGCCAACATCGCCGGCGTGATGGAACCTGCGGCGCCGAAGGGATTGAAAGGTACGCAGCCGCCAGTGGTCACCGTGCAAGCCCCGGGCGCGACGGAGCGCAGCGCTTGCTGCAGCTTGGAAGCAGAGCCCCAGTTGACACGCGTCGACAGTTGGTCGGATGTGCCCTTTTGCAGGTAGGCGTCGTAGCTCCAGCTGTCCAGGAAGGGCAAAGTACCGCGCAAACCGGCGGTCCACTGCGACGATGTGTTGTCGAAGTCGTTGATGCGCGGGCCGTTCTCTACGATGCGGCGGCTGATATTGAGCGTGACCTCCTGGGTGTTGCCCACGACGCAATTCGCCGCGGCGATGGCGAAGGCTCCGCACAGCTGGGTGCGCATCGCTGCGGGGATGAACGGGTTTCCGATAGGCAGTCGCCAGTTCGGGAAGCCGGCCGAGGCAAACGTTCCGGTGGGCGCAAGATTCAGCGAAACCTTGCTCTTGGTCTGGTTGAGCTCGGCATACGCTTCAGCGAACTCGTTGATGGTGAAGCGACCGATGGCCGCCATCTGCGTCCGCTCCAGCGGAGTGACGTAGTAATTGAGCGGGTTGAAGTTGAAGGCATCGACGTCGCCGTTGTAGGCCCGCAGGTTGCCACCCGCCACGTTGATGATCTGGTTGCCGGCCAACGGCGCCGGGATGCCGCCTATCACGGCGGGTACCGTGATGGAAGACCCGCCAGAAAGACCTGTGGTGGAACTTATCGAGACCAGGCCAGCAGGGCGCTCTCCCTGCGTCAGTGGGTTGGTACGTGTGGTACCAAAACTCAGCGCAACGTTGCCGCGGCCATCGGCCAGATTGGCTCCGATCGTTACGTCGGTGCGGTAACGCTTGGCGTCACCTTGCTCGGAAGTGCCGTAGGTGGTTTGCGCCTCGATGCCGCTGAAGTTCTTCTTCAGGATGAAGTTGACAACGCCGGCAACGGCGTCTGCGCCGTACACCGCCGAAGCACCGCCGGTGACCAGGTCAATGCGTTCAAGCAGTGCCACCGGGATGGCGTTGGTGTCGACCCGGCCCGTCAGGTCAGCGGGGACGGCGCGCCGGCCGTTGATCAGCACCAGCGTGCGCTGGGGCCCTATGCCACGCAGGTCGATCGTGGCGATGCCGCCCGAGCCATTGTTGGTGCCCGGGCCGATGGCTGGAATGGCCGCCGGAAGGCCACGGATGACTTCTTCCACTGCGATGGGTTGAGACGAGTTGATCTCGGCAGCGTTGACGCTGGTAATCGGGCTGTTGGACGCCGCACCAATGCTCTTGATGCGCGAGCCCGTGATTTCGACGCGATCGGTCGACTGCGCATGCGCAGACAAGGCACCGACTGCACTGCCCAGGGCGACAAGCACGCCGACGCTGATCTTGGTTCTTTTGAACATGTGGAAATAGCTCCTTAGGATGGGGTTGACGTGGTGTCCAGTAGTCGCCGCAAGACCCGTGCCGCAGGAATACAACAATCCCGCACCAAAGGTTCACCGCCGGTAGCAGGATTGTCACTTCAGGTTTCACGGGACCGGCCTTCGGGTAATCCTTAGCAGACCGCCATGCGGAGCCCGATCAAGCAAGATGTGCCCCCGCCGCGCCTGGCGTTCATAGGTAGAGCCTGTGCCGCAACGTCGATGTAGACCACTGGCCGCTTGGTAGCCAGGCCCTCGATGAGGGCTAGCACCTAGCTCACATGCAGGGTCAGACGTTGGCGCCCCGCAACACTGCGGTCTACTTCCGAGCAGTCCGCCAGCGCCCTGTATCCAACGCAAGCCGCAGTACGGCCGCCAGCAAGGTGCGCGAGTACTCCCGCGTCGGCCGGCTCGGCACCTCGGCGCAAGCACCCTGCACTTCGATGCGGCACGCGCGCATCACGGCGATGCGGTCGGCGATGTACTCCACCACGCCGCCTGCACCGACAGGCCCAGCATCGGTGGCAACTCGTCGCCGGCCATCAGCCCCAGGGGTTGATGACCGCTACCGTCAACCCCTCGAAATGCCGCAGATTTCGTGTTGCCAAGCTCGCGCGTCGGGCCTGCGCAATGCCCGCGATCTGTGTGTCGCGGATGTCTACCGTCCGGCCCGTTCGCTGGCGCTCGGCAGCCAATGTGGCCGCCTGCAATGCCGCGTCGCTGTCGAACGGCAGGACCCGGTTCTCGAGGTCGTCTTCCAGCAAGCGCGCAAAGGCAGATTCGAGCGCCCTGCGCCTTCGGCCGTCGGGCACCAGGGCCAGGCCCAGGCGGCTCTCGAACAAGGTGATGCTGGTGATCCAGATAGATTGAGGCGCCTGCAAGTCCAGCCACCGCAAAACGGGTTCGTCGGGCGCCTGGCGCATCAAGGCAGACAGCACGTTCGTGTCAAGAATGATCATGTGGGCCAGTCAGCCGGCTTGGGCAACTGCCCGCGCAACTCGGGCAAGGGCTCCACAAGACCGGCCCGCTTGAACCGCGCAGCCATCCGGCTACCAAGACCAGGCAAGGCGCGCTGTTCGTCATCTTTGAGTGCATTGCGCAAGATCTGGCGCACCTCGTCCTCCATGCTGGTGCCATGGCGCGCGGCGCGGCGCCTCAGGCGCACTTTGATCTCTTCTTCGACGTTTCGCACCGTGAACTGGGCCATCGGGCATCTCCTGGCGAAGAGATATCATGATATCAATTCTCGCCAAGGCGTGAGGCCACCCCAACGGCCATCGTGCTCGCTATGCCGTGGCGATCAGGCCACCACCAACCGCGGCACCGCAGCCAGCAGCGTGCGCGTGTAGTCCCGTGTCGGCCGGCTCAGCACCTCGCCGCATGCGCCCTGCTCTTCAATGCGCCCGGCGCGCATCACGGCAATGCGGTCGGCGATGTACTCCACCACGCCGATGTTGTGGGTGATGAACAGGTAAGACACGCCCAGGTCGCGCTGCAGGTCCTTGAGCAGGTTAAGGATCTGCGCCTGCACCGACACGTCCAGGGCCGAGGTGGGCTCGTCGCAGACGATCAACCGCGGCTGCACGGCCAGGGCGCGGGCGATGGCGATGCGCTGGCGCTGACCGCCCGAGAACTCGTGCGGGTAGCGCTGCAGG
>JANOLY010000297.1:0-13474 GCA_031420055.1 Burkholderiales bacterium
GGTGGGCGGCCAGGTCGGACAGCCGCTTGATGTTCAAGCGCGCCGCCACGTCGTCGCGCATGGCCAGCGCATAGCCGTTGTGGAAGCCCAAGCCCACGTCCACCCCCAGCCCCAACGGCGCCAGGCCGGAGCGCAAGGCCGGCAGCGAGGTGGCCTGCGGGTCTTTCAAGATCTCTTGCGCGATGGTGCCGGTGTAGTCGGGGTACAGGTCGATGCTGCCGGCGCGCAGCGCGGCAAACACGATGGCGGTATTGCCCAGGCCCTGGCGGACCTCGACCGCGGTCTTCGTGCCCTGCGCCGTCTGCGCCAGCACCTGGGCCAGGATGTAGGACTCGGTGAAGCGCTTGGAGCCGATGCGCAGGGGCTCGTCGGCTGCCGCGGCCGGACTCAGCGCCACCAGCAACAGCATCAGGCCGGCCAGCAGGCCTGCCCAGGCCGGGCCCGACCGCGGCGCGGTCAACGCCGCACCGCAACCATCATTGCGCGTGATCCGCCGTCGGGCTGCATGTCAACGTCAAAGCCAGCCGACTGCAAGCGGTCCAGGCAGGGCGTGAAGTCGGGGCGGCCCAGGTCGAAGTGGATCTCGGCCACGAAGCAATCCACCCGGCGCAGTGTGTCCAGGCTGGCCTGCTCGAACATGTCGAACTCCGCGCCTTCGGTGTTGACCTTGACGAACACGCGGCCCGCTGCACCGGCCACGTCCAGCGCGCTGGCCAATGACATCACCTTGATGTCCACACTGCGCCCGGTCAGCCGGTTGGCCGGCCCGCCGCCGGCCACGATGGTGTGGCCCCAGGTCTCGTCGGATTCATACAGCTGCACCGTGCCGTCACTGCCGCCCACGCCGCAGGGCAGGAAGTGGGCGAGTTCGTCCAAGCCGTTCAGCAGCGCGGTGGACTGCGCCAGCCGCAGCGACGCCGTGTCGGGCTCAAACCCATAGGCGCGGCAGCGGTGGCGCTGCACCAGGGGCAGCGCGAAGCTGCCGATGTGCGCGCCGAAATCGAAGGCGACGTCGTCGGGCGTGAGTCCGAAGGCGAAGGCGGTCTTGAGGAAGATCGACCCGCCCATCCAGTTCAGGTTGTCGATATCAACGGTGCCGGTGCGGACGATGAAGTCCACGTCCAGCCGGCGGACGATTTCATGCATGGGGGCTCCTGTTTGGCGCGGCACCGGGGTTCGGTGGCTGGCGTGCCGGTGCCGATGGTAGCGAGGCCGCGCGCGCCGGGGTCGGTCGATAGAATCGGCATCCCCAACGTATTCCAATTCGCGCTGCTGAACGCATGGCCCACGAACCGTCTGCCCCCACCGCCCCCAAGCCCGGTAACTTTCTGCGCACGCAGATCGAGCGCGACCTGGAATCCGGCGCGCTGGCGCAGCGGCGCTTCGGCGGCAGCCCCGGCGACGCCGCGCACCACGCAGCCGGTCCGCTGGACGCCGCGCGCATCCGCACCCGCTTCCCGCCCGAGCCCAACGGCTACCTGCACGTGGGCCACGCCAAAAGCATCTGCCTGAACTTTGGCCTGGCGCGCGACTACGGCGGTGTGTGCCACCTGCGCTTTGACGACACCAACCCCGAGAAAGAAGAGCAGGTCTACGTCGACGCCATCCTGGAGGCCGTGCACTGGCTGGGCTTCGATTGGAACGCACAGGTCGGCGGCCAGACCGTCAGCCACCTGTACTACGCCAGCGACTACTTCGCCTTCATGTACCGCGCCGCCGAGGCGCTGGTGACGGCCGGGCTGGCCTATGTGGACGAGCAAAGTGCCGACGAGATGCGCGCGCGCCGCGGCGACTTCAACACCCCCGGCAGCGACAGCCCTTTTCGCAGCCGCACGCCCGAGCAGAACCTGGCCCGCCTGCGCGAGATGAAGGCCGGCGCCCTGCCCGATGGCGCGGCCGTGCTGCGCGCGCGCATCGACATGGCCAGCCCCAACATCAACCTGCGCGACCCGGCGCTGTACCGCATCAAGCACGCCCACCACCACCGGGCCGGCGACACCTGGTGCATCTACCCGATGTACACCTACGCCCACCCCATCGAGGACGCGCTGGAATGCATCACCCACAGCGTGTGCACGCTGGAATTTGAAGACCAGCGACCCTTCTACGACTGGCTGCTGGAAAACCTGGCCCAGCTTGGTTTGCTGGCGCGGCCGCTGCCACGGCAGTTTGAATTCGGCCGCTTGAACCTGTTCCACGTGATGACCAGCAAACGCAAGCTGCGCGAACTGGTGAGCGAAGGCCTGGTGGCGGGCTGGGACGACCCGCGCATGCCCACGCTGTTTGGCATGCGCCGGCGCGGCTACACGCCGGCCAGCATCCGCGCCCTGGCCGACGGCAGCGGTGTCAGCAAGAGCAATTTCTGGCTGGACACTGCCGTGCTCGACGGCTGCCTGCGTGCCGACCTGGAAGGCCAGGCACCACGCGCCATGGCCGTGCTGGACCCGGTGCCGCTGGAGTTGAGCAACTGGGCCGAGGTGTTTGGCAGCGCTGGTCACATCGAGCCCTGCACCGCACCCGCCCACCCCCAGCGGCCTGAACTGGGCCAGCGCCAGTTCGGGCTGGGTGCGCAGGTGTGGATCGAGCGTGACGATTTCGCCGAAGTGCCGGCCAAGGGCTTCTTCAGGCTCTACCCGCCGCGCACGCAGCCTGACGGCACGGTGCTGCCGGGCAACAAGGTGCGCCTGAAGTACGGCCTGGTGGTGGAGTGCACCGGCTGCGAAAAAGACGCCGCCGGCCACGTCACCCGCGTACTGGCCCGCGTGGTGCCCGACACGCGCAGCGGCACGCCGGGGGCTGACGCCGTCAAGGTCAAGGGCACCATCACCTGGGTGGGCTTGCACGACGCGGTGGCGGCCACGCTGAACCTGTACGACAAGCTCTTCACCGAAGCCCAACCCGACGCCGCCGGCCGCGACTTCCGCGAGGTGCTGAACCCGCGCAGCGTGGTTGTCGCGCAAGGCTGGCTGGAACCCGGCCTGGCCACGGCCGCGGCCGAGCAGCGCTGGCAGTTCGAGCGCCACGGCTACTTTGTCAGCGACCGCGTCGAGCACCGCCCCGGGCACCCGGTGTTCAACCGCATCACCACGCTGCGCGACCACAGCGGCGCGTGATGCGCGCGGCGCTTGCATGCACGGGCATGTAAAGCCCTGCAAGCTGGCGCCGCCAGGTCTAGGATGGAAGTCTCTCTCGTCCACGGAGACCCCCTATGAAAGCTGCTCTGAACACCAGCCTGCGGGCTGCCTCGTTGGCGGTGGTCTGTGCGTCGGCGCTGGCGGCGGGCACCGCGCAGGTCAACTATGTACACCCCGAAAAATTCACCGACGCGGGTTTCGGTTCTTTCGAACGCGAGCGCACTCTGCGCTCGCTGACCGAGCACTTTCAGGTGCTGAGCAAGCGCCTTCCCGATGGCCAAACCCTGCACGTGGAGGTGCTCGACGTCGACCTGGCCGGCGAGGTTTGGCCGCGCGTGCCCAGCGAGGTGCGTGTGCTGCGCGGGCGCGCCGACTGGCCGCACATGAGCTTGCGCTACACCCTGCTGGACGGCAGCCGCACCGTCAAGGCCGGCGAGGCCCGGCTGAGCGACATGAACTACCTGTTCAGCCAGCGCGGCGTGCAGCAGTACGGTGACTTGCCCTACGAAAAACGCATGATGGAGCGCTGGTTCAGCGAGCAGATCGCCGCCCCCGTACCCTGAGTGCGCCGGGCTGCTGCGATGATGGCGGCCCCGCAACCCCTGCAAGCCCTGCTCATGCTGCTGTCACCCCGCATCGCCGCCCTGTCTTTCACCCTGGCCGCCAGCGCCCTGCTGGCCGCCGCGCCCGCCCAGGCCCAGAGCCCGCCCGCCGGCGCCGACCTGCTGGCCAAAGCCGCTGCCGCCAAGGGCGCGGTGCTCAGCGAGAGCGGGCTGGTCTACCTGTCACTGAAAGACGGCCAGGGCGAATCGCCCGCGGCCATAGACACCGTGCGTGTGCACTATCGAGGCACGCTGACGGATGGAAAGGAGTTCGACAGCTCCTACTCGCGCGGCCAGCCGGCCAGCTTCGCGCTCAATCGCGTCATCAAATGCTGGACTGAAGGCGTGCAGAAGATGGGTGTCGGCGGCAAGGCCCGGCTGACCTGCCCGACGTCGATTGCTTACGGTGAACGCGGCACCCCGGGTGGGCCGATTCCGCCCAACGCCGTGCTGCAGTTCGAAGTGGAGCTGCTGGGTATCACCAAGCCCTGACCACCAAGCTCGGACCCGCAGGCCCGCGTCCGGCGGCCGCGATCACGCAGCCTTGGTCGGCCACAACCGGCGCACACCAGTCACGCCGGCCAGCACCAGGGCGCCGGCCACCACGCCCAGCAGGCCATGCACCAGCGCCGGCAGCAGGGCTTGCGCCAAGCCGCCAAAGCCGTGCACGGCGGCCTCGATGGCATGGTTCAAGGGCGCCACGCCATGCACCAAAATGCCGCCGCCGACCAGGAACATGGCCGCCGTGCCGGCGACCGACAGCGCCTTCATCAGCCAGGGCGCGGCGCGCAGGAGGCCGCGCCCCGTGGCTTGCGCCACGGCGGACGCCCGCCGGCTCAGCCACAGCCCCAGGTCGTCGAGCTTGACGATGCCGGCCACCAGGCCGTACACGCCCACCGTCATGGCCAGCGCCACGCCCGACAACACGGCCACCTGGGTGGCCATGGGCGACGCGGCGACGATGCCCAGCGTGATGGCCACGATCTCGGCCGACAGGATGAAGTCGGTGCGCACCGCGCCGCGGATCTTCTCGCGCTCGAAGGCCACCAGGTCCACCGCCGGGTCGGCCAGGGCGCGGCCCAGCGCCTTCAGGCGTGCGGCTTCGGCCTCGGGCGGATGCATCCAGCGGTGCGCCAGCTTCTCGAAGCCTTCGTAGCAGAGAAAGGCGCCGCCCAGCATCAGCAGCGGCGTCACCGCCCAGGGCGCCCAGGCGCTGATCAGCAGCGCCGCGGGCACCAGAATCAGCTTGTTGACAAACGAGCCGCGTGCCACCGCCCACACCACCGGCAGTTCGCGGTCGGCCGCGACGCCCGCCACCTGCTGCGCGTTGAGCGCCAGGTCGTCGCCCAGCACACCGGCGGACTTCTTGGCCGCGACCTTGCTCAGCACGGCCACGTCGTCGAGGATGGTGGCGATGTCGTCGAGAAGGGCGAGAAAGCTGCTGCCGGCCATGGTTGAAGTATCAAACAGAAAAGAAATCGGCCTGGGCGCGCATCAGGCGAGTCCCAGGCCGGTGCTTGGTTGCTGCCTGATAGCTCAGGCGCGGCGCCGCCAGGCCAACCCCTCAAACAAGGAGGTCAGCAACCGTCTGAAGCGCTCAAACCCTGCGCTTGCGCGCCGGCCGGCCGGCGGCCGCACCGGTGTCGCGCGGCGGCAGGCCCGTGTGCTGGGTCAGCAGCCGGCCTTGGGTGACGGTGGAGGTGCGTTGCCCCGGCACGGTTGATGGCGTGGAGTTCTTGCGCCGCGTGCTGGCATAGCTGCCGTCCACCACCGGCTGGTAGGTGGGAATGAGATGGTGCTTGCCGTTGCCGATGAGGTCGGCGCGGCCCAGGTCCTTCAGCGCCTCGCGCAGCAGCGGCCAGTTGTTGGGGTCGTGCCAGCGTAGAAAGGCCTTGTGCAGGCGGCGGCGCCTTTCGCCGCGCACGATGTCGACCTTCTCGGCGCGCGCTGCCGGGCCTTCGGTCTGGCGGCTGATGCCCTTGAGCGGGTTCAGGTTGGTGTGGTACATCGCCGTGGCCGTGGCCATGGGGCTGGGGTAGAAGGTCTGCACCTGGTCGGCCTTGAAGCCGTTTTTCTTCAGCCACAGCGCCAGGTTCATCATGTCTTCGTCGCTGGTGCCCGGGTGCGCGGCGATGAAGTAGGGGATGAGGTACTGCTTCTTGCCGGCCTCGGCGCTGTACTTTTCGAACAGCTGCTTGAAGCGGTCGTAGCTGCCGATGCCGGGCTTCATCATCTTTGAAAGCGGCCCGCCCTCGGTGTGCTCGGGCGCAATCTTCAAGTAGCCGCCCACGTGGTGTGTGACGAGTTCTTTCACGTAGTCGGGGCTCTTGATCGCCAGGTCGTAGCGCAGGCCCGAGCTGATCAGCACCTTCTTCACGCCCCGCAGGCTGCGCGCGCGGCGGTACAACTTGATCAGCGGGTCGTGGTCGGTGTTGAGGTTGGGGCAGATGCCCGGGTAGACACAACTGGGCTTGCGGCAGGCGGCCTCGATGGCTGCGCTCTTGCAGCCGATACGCCACATGTTGGCGGTGGGGCCGCCCAGGTCGCTGATGACGCCGGTGAAGCCCTTGACCTTGTCGCGGATGTCTTCGATCTCGCGGATCACCGAGTCTTCGCTGCGGCTCTGGATGATGCGGCCTTCGTGCTCGGTGATGCTGCAGAAGGTGCAGCCGCCAAAGCAGCCGCGCATGATGTTCACGCTGAAGCGGATCATCTCCCAGGCCGGGATCTTGGTCGCGCCGTCGTGCCCGCCTTGCTCGTCGGCATAGCGCGGGTGCGGGCTGCGTGCGTAGGGCAGATCGAAAACATGGTCCATCTCGGCGGTGCTCAGCGGGATGGGCGGCGGCGTCACCCACAGGTCGCGCGCCGTGGCGCCCGTGCCGTGGCGTTGCACCAGGGCGCGTGCGTTGCCGGGGTTGGTTTCCAGGTGCAGCACGCGGTTGGCGTGGGCGTAGAGAACGTGGTCGCTCTTGACCTGCTCGTAGCTGGGCAGACGGATCACGGTGTGCTCGCGCGGCGGCATCTTCACGGCGCCCGTGGCCTTGCGCGACACCGGCATGGCCACCACCGCGCCAGTGGCCGGCGGCGGCGTGCCGTCTTCCTTGGCGCAGCTTTGGCCCTGCGAGGCCGCGGCCTCGGCGGTCGTCAGGTAGGGGTTGATGTGCTCGTCGATGCGACCCGGGCGGTCAACCTCGGTGGAGTCGATCTCCATCCAGCCCGCCGCCTTGGGGTCGTCGCTGCGGCGAACGAATGCCGTGCCGCGCACATCGGTGATGGACCTCACGTCTTCACGCGCGGCCAGCCGGTGGGCGATCTCGATGATGGCGCGCTCGGCATTGCCATAGACCAGCAGGTCGGCCTTGCTGTCGATCAGCACCGAGCGGCGCACCTTGTCCTGCCAGTAGTCGTAGTGCGCGATGCGGCGCAGGCTGGCCTCGATGCCGCCGATAACGATGGGCACGTCGTTCCAGGCCTCCTGGCAGCGCTGGGTGTACACCAGCGTGGCGCGGTCGGGGCGCTGGCCGCCCAGGCCGCCGGGGGTGTAGGCGTCGTCGCTGCGCAGCCTGCGGTCAGCCGTATAGCGGTTGATCATCGAGTCCATGTTCCCGGCGGCCACGCCATAGAACAGGTTGGGCTTGCCCAGCGCCTTGAAGGGCTCGGCACTCTGCCAGTCAGGCTGGGCGATGATGCCGACGCGAAAGCCTTGCGCTTCCAGCGTGCGGCCGATCACGGCCATGCCGAAGCTGGGGTGGTCCACGTAGGCGTCGCCGGTAACGATGACGATGTCGCAGCTGTCCCAGCCCAGCGCCTCCATCTCGGCGCGGCTCATGGGCAGGAAGGGCGCCGGGCCGAAACGCTTGGCCCAGTACGGGCGCCAGCTCGTGATGGGCTTGGGCCCGGCGGGCGGGCTGGGCAACTTGGCGACTGCCGGGGCGGGTGAAGTGACTTGCACAGGTGACAGCAGGCGTGAGGCCGGGCGCGGCCGGCAGGCGTTGATTGTCGGGCCTGGCAGTCGGCCGCCGGAAATCAGGGCGAATGTGCAGTCCCGTGCACATTGCACAGAACGCGCGGCCCCCGGCCGCTCAATGCATCGGCCACAAGGCCGATACCTAGTCCATGAACATCGTCCTGTCGTGGCTGGCCATTGCCGGCGCCGCCGTGTTGTTGGTCGCCGTGGCCGTGGCTTGGCTGGAACATCGCCGCCGGATCGCGTCCAGGCGCACCGACCCAGCATGGTTTGATACCGAGATCAACATCGGCGCCCTGGCCGGCGCGGCAGATCTGGACGTCAGCCTGGACCATCCTCACGGCAGGCCCGCGTCCCGTTTGGAGCTGAGCGACAAAGAACGTGAGCAGTCCGCCCGCCAGGCCGTGCTGGCCGCGGCGCTGAGCCGCATGGCCCGCCACAAGGCCGAGCCCAACCAGCGCAACGCCTGGGCCGACACCCAGCCCCTGGTGAACGCGGCGCCCTCAGGCGCCGCCCGGGCCCGCGTGCGCACGGCAGTCGAATAGACCGCCGTCTGGTCGGCGCGCCACGCCAGCCGCTCAGGCGGTAGGCGCTGAGGCGATCGCCTCGTCGTCGACTTCCTCGCCCAGGAACCCGCCGCTTTGGTGCGCCCACAGCCGGGCATAGATGCCCCCGGCCCTCAGCAGGCCGGCATGGTCGCCGATCTCCACCACACGCCCCTGGTCCATCACCACCAGCCGGTCCATGGCTGCAATGGTCGACAGGCGGTGGGCAATGGCCACCACCGTCTTGCCTTGCATCAGCTTGTACAGGCTGGCCTGGATGGCCTGCTCGACCTCGCTGTCCAGCGCGCTGGTGGCTTCGTCGAGCAGCAGGATGGGCGCGTCCTTGAGCATCACGCGGGCGATGGCAATGCGCTGGCGTTGCCCGCCGGACAGCTTCACGCCGCGTTCGCCGACGTGCGCGTCGTAGGCCCTGCGGCCCTTGGCGTCGACCAGGCTGGCGATGAAGTCGTGCGCCTCGGCACGCTCGGCTGCGCGTTGCATCTCGGCCTCGGTGGCATCGGGTCGACCGTAAACCAGGTTGTCGCGCACCGAGCGATGCAGCAGCGAGGTGTCCTGCGTGACCATGCCGATCTGTCGGCGCAGACTCTCCTGGGTGACGCCAGCAATGTCCTGGCCGTCGACGAGGATGCGGCCCGACTCCAGGTCGTACAGGCGCAGCAACAGGTTCACGACCGTGCTCTTGCCCGCACCCGACCGGCCGACCAGGCCGATCTTCTCGCCGGCACGGATCTCCAGGCTGAGCCCGTCGATGACCTTGCGTTGGCCACCGTAGCCGAAGTTCACGTTTTCGAAACGCAGCTCGCCGCGGCTGACCACCAGCGGCTTGGCATCCGCCCGGTCCACCACACTGCGCGCGCGCGACAAGGTGGCCATGCCGTCCTGCACCGTGCCCACGTGTTCGAACAGCGTGGCCATTTCCCACATCACCCAGTGCGAGATGCCGCTCAGGCGAAACGCCATGGCGGTGGCCGCAGCCACCGCGCCCACGCCCACGGCACCCTGGGTCCACAGCCACAGACACATGGCCGTGGTGCTGGCGATCAAGGCCACACTCATGGCCTGGCTGATGGTTTCGAAGGCCGTGACCAGCCGCATCTGAACCAGTCCGGTGGTCTGGAATTCCTGCATGGCGATGCGGGCAAACTGGGCCTCGCGCTGCGCGTGCGAGAACATCTTGACGGTGGCGATGTTGGTGTACGCGTCGGTCACGCGGCCCGTCATCAGCGAGCGCGCGTCGGCCTGCTCCTTGCCCACCGCCCCCAGGCGCGGCACGAAATACCGCAGCGTACACACGTAGGCCACCAACCAGCCCAGGTAGGGCAGCATCAGCCGGAGGTCGAACGCGCCCACCACCACCACGCAGGTGATGAAGTAGATGACGACGTAGACGAGGATGTCCAGAAAGATCATCCAGGTGTCGCGCACGGCCAGCGCCGTCTGCATGACCTTGGTGGCGATGCGCCCGGCGAACTCGTCGCCGTAGAAGGCCAGGCTCTGCTCCAGCATCTGGCGGTGGAAGTTCCAGCGCAGCCGCATCGGAAAGTTCACGTGCAGCCCCTGGTACTTGAACAGGGCAAAAAACGCGGCCAACAGCACACTGCCCACCAGCACGCCAAGCAACAGCCACAGCGTGCGGCCCTCCTGTTGCCACAGCTGCGCTGGGGGCACACGCCCCAGCACGTCCACCACGTGGGCCATCATGCTGAACAACAGGGCCTCGAAGGCGCCAATGGCCGCGCACAGCAGCATCACCATCAGCAGCAGCCAGCGCGTGCCGCGGGCGGCTTCCCACAGGAAGGCCAGATACTCCCGCGGCGGCGGTGGCGGCAGTGCATCCGGATAGGGATGCACCAGGTGTTCGAAACGCTGGAACAAGGACAGACTCCGTAAGGCGCCGGGTGGGCGCTGGTGTGGGCGCCCGCAGGGTCGGGTGGAACCGCGGGAGCGGCATTATGGGCAGTTGCGGGCGACGGCACCGTACACTGAATCGATGACAACGCCGCCCCGGCAAACAGGGCGGCCCGCTGAGGACAAGGCCATGCCCACCACCACCACCACCACCACCACCGCCACCGCCAATGCTGCCTGGAAGCACGACGGCGTATGCGTCGTCACCAGCGACCAGCTCGACCCACACACCGCCCAAACCCCGGGCATGAACCGCCAGGCCGCCATCAACTTCGCCCGTGTCGGCGCGCAAAAGCTGTGGGCGGGCACCGTGCACATCCACGCCGGCGCCAAAACCGGCGCCCACCACCACGGCGCGCTGGAGAGCGTGATCTACGTCGTCAGCGGCCGCGCCCGCATGCGCTGGGGCGAGGCGCTGGAGTTCACCGCCGAGGCCGGCCCGGGTGACTTCATCTACGTGCCGCCCTATGTGCCGCACCAGGAAATCAACGCCAGCGCCACCGAGACGCTGCAGTGCGTGCTGGTGCGCAGTGACGGCGAGGCCGTGGCCGTGAACCTGGACATCACGCCGGTCGAGCCGCCCGAGGCCGTGCGCTGGATCGACCCCACCCACCCCGACGGCGCCGCACCCCGCTGACGCCCCGGCCGCTGGCCACGCTGCGCGGCTGCGCCTTCAACGGTTCACCGATTCCATGTTCGACTTCATCATCGTCGGTGCCGGCTCGGCCGGCAGCGCACTGGCCGGGCGGCTCAGCGAAGACAGCAGTTGCCGTGTGTGTCTGCTCGAAGCCGGCCCAGCCGACACCAGCGCGCTGATCCACTGCCCCGCCGGCGTGGCCCTGCTGGCCAGGACGGGCGGCGCCAACTGGGCTTTCGACACCGTGCCGCAGCCGGGCCTGAACGGTCGCACCGGCTACCAACCGCGCGGCAAGGTACTGGGCGGCTCCAGCTCCATCAACGCCATGATTTACGCCCGCGGCCAGCGCCAGGACTACGACGACTGGGCCGCCGACGGCAACGCCGGCTGGTCCTTCGACGAGGTGCTGCCCTACTTCAAGCGCGCCGAGCACAACGAGCGCGGCGCCGACGCCTTCCACGCCACTGGCGGCCCGCTCAACGTGATGGACCTGCGCAGCCCCAACCGCTTTGGCCCGGTCTTCGTCGAGGCCGCTCGGCAGGCCGGTTACGCCGTCAACCCCGACTTCAACGGCCCCGCCCAGGAAGGTGTGGGCCTGTACCAGGTGACGCACCGCGCTGGCGAGCGTTTCAGCGCGGCCAAGGCGTACCTGGCACCGGCGCGGGCGCGCCCCAACCTGACGGTGCTGACCGGCGCGCAGACCACGCGCATCCTGTTCGACGGCCGGCGCGCCGTGGGTGTGGAATTTGTGCAAGGCGGACAGCGCCGGCAGTTGACGGCCGCACGCGAAGTGCTGCTGTGTGCCGGCGCGCTGCAGTCACCGCAGATCCTGATGCTTTCGGGCGTGGGCGACGGCGCCCACCTGCAGCAGCATGGCATTGCCACGCTGCACCACCTGCCGGGTGTGGGCCAGCATCTGCACGACCACCCGGACGTGATCCAGGTCGTGCATGCACCGCACCTGAAGGAGTTGTTCGGGCTGTCGCTGTCGGGCGCGCTGCGGGCCGTGCAGGGCATCTTCGAGTGGCGCCGCCACCGCACGGGCCTGCTCACCAGCAACTTCGCCGAGGCCGGCGGCTTCATCCGCAGCAGCCCCGAGCAGACGCGGCCCGACCTGCAGTTGCACTTTGTCGTCGGCAAGATCGTCAACCACGGCCGCGGCACGGTGTGGGGCAACGGCTATTCATGCCATGTGTGCGTGCTGCAGCCCAAGAGCCGCGGCAGCGTGCAGTTGGCAAACGCCGACCCGTTGGCCGCCCCGCTCATCGACCCGGCCTTTCTGGCCGACCCCGACGACCTGCAACGCCTGGTGCGCGGCTTCAAGCTGATGCGCAAGCTGCTGCAGCAGCCCGCCCTGGCCGGCTTGGGTGGCCAGGAAGCGGCTGCGTCTGCAGGCGCGCGCAGCGACGAGCAGATCGAACAGTTCATTCGCCAGCACGCCGACACCGTCTACCACCCGGTGGGCAGTTGCCGCATGGGCCTGGGCGCGGGTGATGTGGTGGATGCGGAGTTGCGCGTGCACGGCCTGCAAGGCCTGCGTGTGGTGGATGCGTCCATCATGCCCAGCATCGTGTCGGGCAACACCAATGCACCGACGATCATGATTGCCGAGAAGGCCGCCGACATGATTCGTGCTGCGGGCTGAACCACGGGCTTGACCAGGACACACCATGCGCGAAATCGACTTCGAAATCCGCGGCGAGCACATCACGCTCGACGCCTTGCTCAAGGCCACCGGCCTGGCACCCAGTGGCGGCGGCGCCAAGGCCCTGGTCACCGCCGGCAAGGTACAGGTGGACGGCCAGATGGAAACCCAGCGCGGCCGCAAACTGCGGCCCGGCCAGGTGGTGTCGTTGGCCGGCACCCGCGTGCGTCTGGCCGCAGCAGCAGCACCCGTGGTGCCCATAAACGAGTAGCCCCTCTGACGTTGCCGGGAGAGGGGCTGACGGCCTAGGCCGCCGGTGGGGCTCTGGAGTGAAGTGGCCCAGGGCCCCTGACGCGCAGTGACTGCGCCGTCGGGTGTGTCTGCAGTGCAGACGCTCGCAGCATAGGCCTGCCCCGATGCTGGCGCAAGGCGCTTTACATGCGGCACCTCACGCCCGCCGTGGGCCTCACGCCGGCCGCTGCAAATCGGCTATCAAGGCCTCGACGCGGGCCTCGACATCGGCGTCCATGCGGATGGGGCGGCCCCACTCGCGGCTGGTCTCGCCAGGCCACTTGTTGGTGGCGTCCAGCCCCATCTTGCCGCCCAGGCCGCTGACGGGCGAGGCAAAGTCCAGGTAGTCGATGGGCGTGTGCTCCACCAGCAGCGTGTCGCGCACCGGGTCCATGCGGGTGGTGATGGCCCAGACCACCTCTTTCCAGTCGCGCACATCCACGTCGTCGTCGGTGACGACGATGAACTTGGTGTACATGAACTGGCGCAGAAAGCTCCACACGCCGAACATCACCCGCTTGGCGTGCCCCGGGTAGGCTTTCTTGATGGACACCAGCGCCATGCGGTAGCTGCAGCCCTCGGGCGGCAGGTAGAAGTCAACGATCTCGGGGAACTGCTTTTGCAGGATGGGCACGAAAACTTCGTTCAGCGCCACGCCCAGCACGGCCGGCTCGTCGGGTGGCTTGCCAGTGTGGGTGGAGTGGTAGACCGGGTCGCGCCGGTG
>JANOLY010000298.1:0-8713 GCA_031420055.1 Burkholderiales bacterium
GTGGAGGCCACGCCAATCTCAACCCCAGCGCGGGTGATGTAGGCCAGCTTGCATTCGCGCACCATGGCACTGGTGGCCACGTTGCAGATGGTCAGCGTGTGTTCCATGCCCATGCTGCGTGCGTGTTTGAGGGCAGCCAACGTGTCGGCGGTTTCGCCACTTTGGGTGATGGTGACCACCAGGGTGTTGGGGTTGGGCACGCTGTCTCTGTAGCGGTACTCGCTGGCAATCTCCACTTGGCAGGGGATTTTGGCAATCGATTCCAGCCAGTACTTGGCCACGCTGCCGCTGTAGTAGCTGGTGCCACAGGCCAGAATCAGCACGCGGTCGATCGCCTTGAACACGTTATAGGCACCGTCACCAAACAACTCCGGCGTGATGGCGACCACGCCTTCCAACGTGTCGGCCAGCGCACGCGGCTGCTCGAAGATTTCTTTCTGCATGTAGTGCCGGTAGGACCCCAGTTCGGCCGCGCCGCTGTGGGCCTGCACGGTGCGCACGGGGCGTTGCACGGCCTGGTAGCGGCCGCTGGCGTCGGCGTGGCTGATCCAGGTTTTGCCCAGTTGCAGGTCGACCACGTCGCCTTCTTCGAGGTAGACGATCTGGTCGGTGACGCCGGCCAGCGCCATGGCGTCAGACGCCAAAAAGTTTTCGCCCATGCCGGGCGCTTGGCCGATACCCAGCACCAAAGGCGAGCCCTGGCGGGCGCCGACCACACGCTGCGGCTCGTCACGGCAGAACACTGCGATGGCATAGGCGCCACGCAGGCGGGGCAGGGCGCGCTGCACGGCATCGAGCAGGTCGCCTTCGTACAGGCTGTGCACCAGGTGGGCGATGACCTCGGTGTCGGTCTGGCTGGCGAACACATAGCCGCGCTGGCGCAACTCGGCGCGCAGTTCGTCGTGGTTTTCGATGATGCCGTTGTGCACCAGGCCTATCCGTGCCACGGTGGCTGCTGCTGCATCGCCGCTGTCCAGGCTGCCAAACCCCGTGGCCATGGCGTCCACATGCGGCCCGGCGCTGAAGTGCGGATGCGCGTTGTGCACCGCCGGCGCGCCGTGCGTGGCCCAGCGCGTGTGGGCGATGCCGGTGCCGCTGGACAGGTCTTCAGCCAGCGTGTTGGCTTGCAGCTCGGCCACCCGGCTGGTGCTGCGCGAGCGGCGCAACTCGCCGCCCTGGTGCACGGCCACACCGCAGGAGTCGTAGCCGCGGTACTCCAGCCGTTTCAGGCCCTCGACCAGGATGGGGACGATATTGCGCGCGCTGACGGCGCCGACGATTCCACACATGTTGGGCTGCTTTCCTGAATGGCGTGGCGGATGGTAGGCGTGGTGGTGTGAAGCGTTGCGTCAAAATTGGCACCGACTTCACACTAAATCACCGCCGTGCAGTATTCACGGTTCAATATTCCAAATGTGCCTCTCAGATAGTCCTATAGTTTCGACATGAACTTCGACGCCACCGACCTGAAGCTGCTGGATCTGTTGCAGACCGACGCCTCGCTGTCCAACCTGGAGCTTGCCGAGCGCAGCCACACCTCGCCCGCCACTGCGCTGCGCCGGGTGCGCCGGCTGGTGGACGAAGGCGTGATCGAACGCCGCGTGGCCATGCTCAACCCAGACCGGCTGGGTGTGGGGCTGACCGCGCTGGTCGAGGTGACGCTGGACCGCCAGGGCGCCGAGCACCTGGACGCCTTCGAGCAGCGCGCCCTGGCCGAGACTGCGGTGCAGCAGTGCTGGCGCGTGTCGCCTGGGCCGGACTTCATGCTGGTCGTACACAGCGCCGACATGCCCGGCTACCACGCGCTGGTGCAGCGCCTGTTCACACAGGACGCCAACGTGCGCAACGTGAAGGCATTCTTCAGCGTCAAGCGCGCCAAGTTCGACACCCGTCTGCCACTGCCGGCTGCGTCCGGCTGAGCCCGCTCAGGTCTTCATCACCAGCAGGCCCTTGAGGTACTCGCCCTCGGGGAAGTACAGGGTCTGCGGGTGGTCGGGGGCGGCGCCCAGGCGGGTGACGATGACGCCATCGACCCCGGCGTCGATGGCCGCGCCGGCCACGATCTTGTGGAACAGATCGGCGCTGATGCCGCCGGAGCAGCTGAAGGTGAACAGCAGCCCGCCGGGCGCCAGCAGCATCAACGCCAGGCGGTTGATGTCCTTGTAGGCGCGGGCTGCGCGTTCGGCGTGTGCGGCAGACGCGGCGAACTTGGGCGGGTCGAGCACGAGGGCATCGAAGCGCCGGCCCGCGGCCAGGCTGGCGCGCAGATAGGCGTTGACGTCGCCGTCGATGCACTCGTTGCGCTCGGCATCGAATCCGTTCAACGCCACATGGGCCTGCACGCGCGCCAGCGCGGGGCCGGACGAGTCCACGCTGGTTACCTGCGCCGCGCCACCGGCCAGGGCGGCGATGCTGAACCCGCCTGTGTAGCAGTAGGCGTTCAGCACGCGCTGGCAGCCGCGCTCTCGCACCCAGTGGCCCAGCAGGGCGCGGTTGTCGCGCTGGTCGAGGTAGAAGCCGGTCTTGTGGCCGCTTTGCACATCCAGCGTGAGCCGCCAGCCATGCTCCTCGATCTCCAGTTCGGTGCTGCCGTCGCCGCGCAGCCAGCCGCTGACCTCGGCCAGCCCCTCCTGACCACGTACGCTGGCGTCGGACCTTTCGTACAAGCGGGTGCAGCCCGTGGCAGCGAGCAGGGCGTCGGCCAGGACGGGCTTGAAGCGCTCCACGCCCGCCGACAGGAGCTGCGCGCACAACGTGTCGCCATAGCGGTCGACGATCAAGCCTGGCAGGCCGTCGGCCTCGCCATGCACCAGCCGGCAGCCGTTGCTGGCGATGGGCAAGCGGCTGCGCAGCGCCACGGCGCGATGGATGCGCCGTTCAAAGAAAGCACGGTCGATGCGTTCGGCCTCGTCAAAGCTCCAAGCCCGCACGCGGATCATCGATGCGCCGCTGTACGCCCCCCAGGCCAGAAAGCCGCCGTCGGCGTCTTCCACGCGCACCGTCTCGCCCGGGTCGGCACTGCCGCGGGCGATGCTGCCTTCGAACACCCAAGGGTGCTGGCGTTGCAGCGAGCGTTCTTTGCCGGGGCGCAGGCGGATGGACTTCATGGCCTCATTCTGATGTGCACGGCGGGTTGTCAAGAAACCCCGGAGCAGCGCGCGAGCCGGTTTGGTCAAGTCCGCTATGATTTGGTCAATTCTTGCAGCCCTCGGGGGACACCATGCTGGTCAACATTTATGAAGCCAAGACGCGCCTGTCGGACTTGCTGGCGCGGGTGCAGGCCGGTGAAGAGATCGTCATCGCCCGGGCCGGAGAGCCCATCGCGCGCCTGACACCCATCCGGCCGTCAGCAGGGTCGCGCAGCGGTGTGCGCTTCGGTGGCCTGAAGCTGGCACGCTTGAAGCTGGCGCATGACTTTCACGAGCCGGGGACCGACGCAGATCTGCTGCCACCGTGAGTCGTCTGCTGTGAAGCTCCTGCTGGATACACACTGCCTGATCTGGACGCTGACCGACGCGCCGCAGCTCGATGCGGCGGCACGGCAAGTCATCACAGATGCCGAGGCCGTGTGGTTTTCGGAAGCCTCGGTGTGGGAACTGGGCCTGAAATGGCGCAAGGGCAAGATCGGCTTGCAGCCGCGGCGCGTGGTCACACAGGCTTTGGCCAACGGCTTGCGCCCACTGGCCGTGCAAATGGAGGCGATGCTCGTCTCGTGCGAACTCCGTCAGACCCACGGCGACCCGTTCGATCGACTCTTGTACGCGCAAGCCGTGGTCGCGAAATGCCGACTGTTGAGCATCGACCGGGCATTGGCAGAATTTGGCGCGACCGTCGTGCATCCGCGAAACGCGGCGCGCAAAGCCTGAATCAGGCCGGCTTGCGCCGCGCCCGCGGATGCGCCGCGTCATACGCCTTGGCCAGGTGCTGAAAGTCCAGCTTGGTGTAAATCTGCGTGGTGCTGATGCTGGCGTGGCCCAGCAGTTCTTGCACGGCGCGCAGGTCGCTGCTGGACTGCAGCAGGTGGCTGGCGTAGCTGTGGCGCAGCATGTGCGGGTGCACATGGGTGGGCAGGCCGGCTTGCAGGCCTTGCGCCTTCAGGCGTGAGCGCAGCTGGTTGGGCGTGAGGCGCCGGCCCAGGCGGCTGATGAAGAGGGCCGGCTCGCTCGCTGTCCCATTTTGGCCGGGCTTGATCAGCTCGGCCCGCACTTGCAGCCACGCCTGCACAGCCTGCAGCGCTGGTTGGCCCATGGGCACGCTGCGCCGCTTGCTGCCCTTGCCCAGCACGTGGGCGCTGGCGTCGGCCGCGTCCACCCAGCCGCGGGCTTGCGGGCTTGCGTGCACGTCCAAACCCAGCAACTCGCCGATGCGAAGACCGCAGCCGTAGAGCAGTTCGCAGATGGCGCGGTCGCGGGCGGCCAGCGGCTGTGGACCTGGCGTGTCGGGTTGGCCGGCCAGGCCCACTGCTTGCTCAACCGACAAGGCCTTGGGCAGTGGTTTGCCCGCCTTGGGCGCGCGCAGGCCTTGCGCCGGGTTGGCGGACAGCACGCCTTGCCGTACCCACCAGGTGTACAGCCCGCGCCACGCCGCCAGGGCAATGGCGATGCTTCGCGGCGCCAGACCGCGGCTGCGCAGTTGGCCCACCCACTGGCGCAGGTGTTGTGGCCCGGCCTGCTGCAGATCGACACCCGACGTGGCGGCGCTGGCTTGCAGTTGCGCCAGCGCCGGGGTGTACAGGGCCAGGGTGCGCACGGCCAGGCGGCGTTCGACGCGCAGGTAGGTCAGGAAGCGTTGCAGCTCGGGGCCCGGTGTGTCCATGCAGCGCCCGCTTGCGCGCTCAGGGTGCCGGCAACAGCCGCCCCAAGGCGGCGCTGGCGAGCTCGCCGATGCGGGTCAGGAAGTCGGCGCCCATGTCTGCCGAATAGCGCGTGGGGTCGGGCGAGCCCAGCACCAGCAGACCGAAGCTGGCCTTGCTGCCGCTGCCGTGGCGCAGCGGAATCATGGCCAACGACGCCACGGTGTCCGGCGCGTCCAGCCACGTCGCGGCTTCGAAGCCGCCGTTGACGCCGCAGTACGGCACCGTCAGGCTGTTGGTGAGGGCCTGCACGTCGTCACTGACGGGTTGCGTGTAGGCCTGATCGGCCAGCGTTCCCCACAGGCGCACAGTGGCCTGCGGAATCATGAACTGGTGCTTCAGCGTATCGACCATGGCCGCCGGCAGCTCGGCCGGGTTGGTGGTGAGGAACATGGTTCGCGTCCACTGGTGCAGTCGGTCAGCGATGGCCACGTTGTCCTGGCTGTGGCGGATCATCTCCATGATGCGCGCCTCCAGCCCCTTGATGCGCTCGCGCAGCATCTCCATCTGCCGCTCTTGCAGCGACACGGCACGCTGACCGTGCGGGCTGGTGATCTGCACCGTGGCCAACAACTCGGCGTGGCGGTCGAAGAAGCCGGGCGTGTTGGCCAGGTAGTTGGCGATGTCGGCCTCGGTGATGCCCTGAATGCCTTGGTTGCCTTGGTTGCCTTGGGGGCCTGAGGTTGTGCTCACAGTTCAATTTCTCCTTCGAAGACGGTTTGTGCGGGGCCGGTCATGAACACCGATGCGCCGTCGCCGGCGTACTCGATGAGCAGCTCGCCACCGCGGGTGTGGACGGTGACGGCCGCGTCCAGCCAGCCCAGGCGCACGCCGGCCACCACCGCGGCGCAGGCGCCCGTGCCGCAGGCCAGCGTTTCACCAGCGCCGCGTTCGTGCACGCGCAGGCGCACGGCGCTGCGCGACAGCAGCTGCATGAAGCCGGCGTTGACATGGCGTGCAAAGCGCGGGTGGGTCTCGATGCGCGGGCCCAGGGTGGCCACTGGGGCGCGATCGACATCGTCCACACGCTGCACGGCGTGCGGGTTGCCCATGGACAGCACGGCGAGTTCAACGCCTTCCATCGGCCACAGCTCGAAGCCGGCCTCGCGCCGCGGCTGCAAGCCGCTGGCGTCGAACGGGATCAGCGTGTGTTCGAACAACGGGCGGTTCATGTCGACGGTGACACGACCGTCGCCCTGCAGGCGCAGTTCCAACACGTTGTTGACGGTCTCCACGCGCACCGTGGTCTTGCGTGTGAGGCCGCGCTCGTGCACATAACGCACGAAGCAGCGCGCGCCGTTGCCGCAGTGTTCGACCTCGTCGCCACTGGCGCCGTTGAAGATGCGGTAGCTGAAGTCCACGCCGGGGGTGCGCGCCGGCTCCACGGCCAAGATCTGGTCGGCGCCCACACCGAAGCGGCGGTCGCTCAGGCGGCGTATCTGCGCGGGTGTCAGGTTGATGGGCGCACGCAGGCCGTCGAGCACGACAAAGTCGTTGCCCGCGCCTTGCATCTTGGTGAAGGGCAGCCGCATCGGCAGGATTATCGGCTTGGCCTGCGCCGCGCCCCTCGTCGGGATCACTCGTAGATCGGCGGCGCGCCCTCGGGCCGCGTCTTGAAGCGCTTGTGCACCCACAAGTACTGGGCCGGGTTGAGGCGGATTTGCGCTTCGATGAACTGGTTCATGCGCGCCGCGTCGGCCACCGGGTCGTCGCTGGGCCAGTCCGTCCAGGGCGGCATGAAGGCCACGCGCCAACCCTGGCCGCCGGGCAGGATTTCGCCCACCAGCGGCTGCACCACCATGCCCAGCGAGCGCGCCATGCGCGACGGCGCCAGCAACGTGGCCGCAGGGTGGCCAAAGAAGGGCACGAAGGCCGCGTCGCGCGGGCCGAAATCCATGTCGGCCGGGTTGAAGAAGGCCAGGCCGCGGCGGATGGCGCGCACGATGGCACGCGCGCCGTCGGCCCGGGTCAAAAACTCGGCCTGGCCGAAGCGCGAGCGGCCGCGCAGCAGGGCCTGGTCAAGCACCGGGTTGCTCTGCGGCGCGTAAACGTCCACCACGTGACGGGTCTGGTGGATCTGGGTTGCGGCACCGGCCACGTCGACGGCCAGAAAGTGCGGCACCAGCCACAGCACGGGCTTGTCGCTGCGTTCGGCAAAGTGCACGTCGCCCTGCACCTGAATCAGCCGCTGCAAGCGATCGCGTGGCGCATACCAGAGCACGGAGCGTTCCAGCAGGCTGCGGCCGAGCCAGCCGAAGTGTTCACGCACCAGGGCGCGGCGTTGCGGCGCCGACAGCTCGGGCAGGCACAGTTCGACATTGCGCAGCGCGATGCGCCGGCGCCGCGCGCCAAAGGTGTGCAGCAGGCGGCCGAACGCGCGCCCCAGCACGGCTTGCAGGCCCAGCGGCAGCCAGTGCAGCAGCCAGGCCAGGACCAGCAGCAACCGGGCCAGCAGGTTCATCACGCGGCAGGCTCCACCTGCCGCGGGGATTTGTAGCGGTGATAGCCCCACAGATATTGGGTGGGCATTTGCAGGATCACCGCCTCCATGGCGCGGTTGATGGCCAGCGCCGCCGCTTCGTCGGTGCCACCCTCGGGCAAAGGCACGCCCAACTCGGTGGCGTGCACCGTGTAGCCCGCACCGCGCGGCAGCCGCGCCGTCCACAGCACGGCCACCGCGGCGTCGGTCTGCTGCACCAGCCGCGCGGCCAGGGTCATGGTGTAGGCCGGCTGGCCAAAGAAAGGCGCCCACACGCCCATGCCGTCGGGCGGCACCTGGTCGGGCAGCAGGCCGACAGTTTCGCCGCGGCGCAGTGCGCGCATCATCAGCCGCACGCCCGACAGCTGCGCAGGCGCCGTGGCCAGGTGGGCGCGGGCACGGGCGGTTTCTTCCAGCTGGCGCAACCAGGTCTGGCGTGCCGGCCGGTACAGCACCGTGATCGGCTGGCGCGCGCCGAAGCGCTGGGCATAGGCCTGGGCCGAGACTTCGAAGCTGCCCATGTGCGGCGTCAACAGCACCAGGCCGCGGCCGCGCGCGAGAAGCTGCTCGAGCAGCTCGGCGCCTTCCCAGTGCACCGGGTCATTGATGGGCTGATCGCGCGGGCGCAGCCACAGCCGGGGCAGCTCCATCACCAGCTTGCCGGCATCGGCCACGGCGGCGCGCCGCTGCGCAGCGGTCACCCCCGCGGCGGCCGCGTTGGCCCGCAGGCGCCGCCGGTAGCTGGGCGACAAGGCATAGCCCGCCCAGCCCAGGACTGCGCCCAGCGCGTGCAAAAGCCGCAGTGAACGTCCAGAAAGCCAGGCCAGCAGCAGTTGCGTCATTCGTATAATTGAGAAATCGCCCAAGTTAAAGAACAACTTGCAGGGCGACTGCGGGGCCCGAGCATATCGGCCCTCGCCGGGCCGGCAGCCTCTTGTGGTGCCGTCTCAACAAACCTGCTAAAGCGTTCGCCGCGGCCCAAAGGCCAAGCAACCGGCGACGCACCCTGTGCAACCAACCGGAGCTTTCAACGTGGCGAACGACTTCCTCTTTACATCCGAATCCGTGTCCGAAGGGCACCCCGACAAGGTGGCCGACCAGATTTCGGACGCCATCCTCGACGCCATCTTCAAGCAAGACCCGCGCAGCCGCGTGGCCGCCGAGACGCTGTGCAACACGGGTCTGGTGGTGCTGGCCGGCGAGATCACGACCAACGCGCATGTCGACTACATCCAGGTGGCGCGCGACACCATCAAGCGCATCGGCTACGACAACACCGAGTACGGCATCGACTACAAGGGCTGCGCGGTCATGGTCTGCTACGACAAGCAGAGCAACGACATCGCCCAGGGCGTGGACCATGCCAGCGACGACCACCTGAA
>JANOLY010000299.1:0-4226 GCA_031420055.1 Burkholderiales bacterium
CGCACAGCCGCGAGTACTACGTGCCCAGCATGAGCTGCCGCACGGTGATCTACAAAGGCCTGCTGCTGGCCGACCAGGTCGGGCAGTACTACCGCGATCTGGCCGACGAGCGCACGGTCTCGGCGCTGGCGCTGGTGCACCAGCGCTTTTCGACCAACACATTCCCCGAATGGCCGCTGGCGCACCCCTACCGGATGGTTGCGCACAACGGCGAGATCAATACCGTCAAGGGCAACTTCAACTGGATGCGCGCGCGTGAAGGCGTGATGAAGTCGCCGGTGCTCGGTGACGATCTCGACAAGCTCTACCCGATCAGCTTCGAGCACCAGAGTGACACCGCGACCTTCGACAACGCGCTCGAGCTGCTCACGATGGCCGGCTATCCGCTTGCCCACGCGGCGATGATGATGATCCCCGAAGCCTGGGAGCAGCATGAGCTGATGGACGCGCGCCGGCGCGCGTTCTACGAATACCACGCGGCGATGATCGAACCCTGGGACGGCCCGGCGGCGATGGTCTTCACCGACGGCAAGCAGATCGGCGCCACGCTCGACCGCAACGGCCTGCGGCCGGCGCGCTACATCGTCACCGACGACGACCTCGTCGTGATGGCGTCGGAAAGCGGCGTCTTGCCGATCCCCGAAAGCAGAATAGTGCGCAAGTGGCGCCTACAGCCGGGCCGCATGTTTCTGATCGACCTGGAGCAGGGCCGCATCGTCGACGACGAAGAGCTGAAGAACCAGTTCGCCAACGCGCGCCCCTACCGGCAGTGGATAGACAACGTGCGCATCCGCCTGGACACGGTGGCGGCGAAGGCCGAACCCGCTGTCTTTGCAGAGACCTTGCTCGACCGCCAGCAGGCCTTTGGCTACAGCCAGGAAGACCTGAAGTTCCTGCTCGCCCCCATGGCCCAGGCCGGTGAAGAGGCCACCGGCTCGATGGGCAACGACTCGCCGCTGGCGGTGCTGTCGGACAAGGACAAGGCGCTCTACAACTACTTCAAGCAGCTCTTTGCGCAGGTGACCAACCCGCCGATCGACCCGATCCGCGAGGCCATCGTGATGAGCCTAAACTGCTTCATCGGCCCCAAGCCCAACCTGCTGGACATCAACGCGGTGAACCCGCCCATGCGCCTGGAGGTGACGCAGCCGGTGCTCGACTTCGACGACATGGCGCGGCTGCGTGCGATCGAAAAACACACCGGCGGCAAGTTCAAGAGCTATGAGCTCGACATCACCTACCCGCTGGCCTGGGGCCGCGAAGGTGTCGAGGCCAAGCTGGCCAGCCTGTGCGCCGAAGCCGTGGACGCCCTGCGCACGGGACACAACATTTTGATCATCACCGACCGCCGCATGCACCGCGAACAGGTCGCCATCCCGGCCCTGTTGGCGCTGTCTGCCGTACACCACCACCTGGTGCGCGCCGGCCTGCGCACGACAGCCGGCCTGGTGGTGGAAACCGGCTCAGCCCGCGAAGTGCACCACTTCGCCGCGCTGGCCGGCTACGGCGCCGAGGCCGTGCACCCGTACCTGGCGATGGAAACGCTGGTGGCTCTGCACGACACCCTGCCGGGCGAGCTGAGCACGCTCATTTCGCCAGATCGGGCCGTCACCAACTACGTCAAGGCGGTGGGCAAGGGCCTGTCCAAGATCATGTCCAAGATGGGTGTCAGCACCTACATGAGCTACTGTGGCGCCCAGCTCTTCGAGGCCATCGGCCTGGAGAAGGGCTTCGTCGACAAGTACTTCCGCGGCACCGCGAGCCAGGTGGGTGGCATCGGTGTGTTCGAGGTCGCCGAAGAAGCGCTGCGCATGCACCACAAGGCCTTCGGCAACGACCCCGTGCTGGCGCGCATGCTGGACGCCGGCGGCGAGTACGCCTGGCGCGTGCGCGGCGAAGAACACATGTGGTCGCCCGACACCATCGCCAAGCTGCAGCACGCCACGCGCGCCAACCAATGGGACACCTACAAGGAATACGCGCAACTGGTGAACGACCAGAGCAAGCGCCACATGACGCTGCGTGGCCTGTTCGAGTTCAAGGTCGACCCCGCGCGCGCCATTCCCGTGGATGAGGTCGTGTCGGCCGCCGACTTCGTCAAGCGGTTTGCCACCGGCGCCATGAGCCTGGGCTCCATCAGCACCGAGGCCCACACCACCCTGGCCATCGCCATGAACCGCATCGGCGGCAAGAGCAACACGGGAGAAGGCGGCGAAGACCCGGCGCGCTACCGCAACGAATTGAAGGGCATCAAGGTCACGGCCGGCACCAAGGTCAGCGACATCATCGGCCGTGTCATCGAGGCCGACTACGAACTGCGTGACGGCGACAGCCTGCGCAGCAAGATCAAGCAAGTCGCCAGCGGCCGCTTCGGCGTGACGACCGAGTACCTGGTCAGTGCCGACCAGATCCAGATCAAGATGGCCCAGGGTGCCAAGCCCGGTGAAGGCGGCCAGCTGCCCGGCGGCAAGGTCAGCGACTACATCGGCATGCTGCGCTACAGCGTGCCCGGCGTGGGCCTCATCAGCCCGCCGCCGCACCACGACATCTACAGCATCGAAGACCTGGCCCAGCTCATCCACGACCTGAAAAACGCCAACCCGCGCGCCTCCATCAGCGTCAAGCTGGTCAGCGAAGTGGGCGTGGGCACGGTCGCCGCGGGCGTCACGAAATGCAAGGCCGACCATGTGGTGATTGCCGGGCACGACGGCGGCACGGGCGCGTCGCCCTGGAGCAGCATCAAGCACGCCGGCACACCCTGGGAGCTGGGCCTGGCCGAGACCCAGCAGACCCTGGTGCTCAACCGCCTGCGCAGCCGCATTCGCGTGCAGGCCGACGGCCAGATGAAGACCGGGCGCGACGTGGTCATCGGCGCGCTGCTGGGCGCCGACGAGTTCGGCTTCGCCACCGCCCCGCTGGTGGTGGAGGGCTGCATCATGATGCGCAAGTGCCACCTCAACACCTGCCCGGTGGGCGTGGCCACACAAGACCCGGTGCTGCGCAAGAAGTTTGCCGGCAAGCCCGAGCATGTCGTCAACTACTTCTTCTTCGTGGCCGAAGAAGCGCGCCAGATCATGGCGCAGCTGGGCATGCGCAAGTTCGACGATCTCATAGGCCGCGCTGACTTGCTGGACACGCGCAAGGGCATCGCACACTGGAAGGCGCGTGGCCTGGACTTCAGCCGCGTGCTGCACTTTGCACCCGTGCCGGCCGACGTGCCGCGCCGCCACACCGAGTCGCAAGACCACGGGCTGGAGCGCGCGCTGGACATGAAGCTCATCCAGAAGTGCCTGCCGGCCATCGAGCGCGGCGAGAAGGTGCAGTTCATGGAAGAGGCGCGCAACCTCAACCGCAGCGTGGGCGCCATGCTGTCGGGCGAGCTCGTCCGCCAGCGGCCGGGCGGGTTGCCGGACCACACCATCTTCATGCAGATGGAAGGCACGGGCGGCCAGAGCTTCGGCGCCTTCCTGGCCAGCGGCATCACGCTGTACCTGATTGGTGATGCCAACGACTACACCGGCAAGGGCTTGTCCGGCGGGCGCGTGGTGCTGCGGCCCAGCATCGACTTCCGCGGCGACGCCACCAAGAACATCATCATCGGCAACACCGCGCTGTATGGCGCGACAAGCGGCGAGGCCTTCTTCCGCGGCGTGGCGGGCGAACGCTTTGCGGTGCGCCTGTCGGGCGCCAGCGCCGTGGTGGAAGGCACGGGCGACCACGGCTGCGAATACATGACCGGCGGCACCGTCGTCGTGCTGGGCCGCACCGGGCGCAACTTCGCCGCCGGCATGAGCGGCGGCGTGGCCTTTGTGTACGACGACGACGGCCAGTTCGCGCGCCGCTGCAACACCGCCATGGTGTCGCTCGAGAAAGTCTTGCCGCGCGACGAACAGACCGGCCCGGCGCTGGGCATGCACCGCGAGCTGACGGACGAAGCCCTGCTGCGCAAGATGATCGAAGAACACCACCGCTGGACGGGCAGCCTGCGCGCGCGCGAGCTGCTGGACACCTGGGCCGAAGCCCGCGGCCGCTTCGTCAAGGTCTTCCCGCACGAGTACAAGCGTGCGCTGGCCGCGCGCGTTGCGCAGGCCACGGCACCCGCCGCCGTTTCCGTCAAATAAACCCACCGAGAAGCAACATGGGCAAGGTCACAGGTTTCCTCGAATACGAACGTCTGGAAGAGGGCTACGAGGCGCCCCCCGCGCGGTTGAAGACGTGGAAAGAGT